>DASYNQ010000027.1:0-3483 GCA_036008425.1 Methylocella sp.
CAGGCGACCGAGCGCCGCCTGAACCGCCTCCTCGGGCGGCTTGCCCTTTTCGAGTTCGTCCTCGACGACAAAAGCGGCAATCTCGGAATCGGTCTCGGTCGCAAACGCATAGCCTTTGGCGGCAAGTTCCTGGCGCAAAGCCCGGAAATTCTCGATGATGCCGTTGTGGACGACCGCAAGCCTCGGCGACGCGTGCGGATGGGCGTTGGTTTCCGTCGGCTTGCCATGCGTCGCCCAGCGCGTGTGGCCGATGCCGATCGCCCCGCCAAGCGGCGCGGCGGCGAGCTTCGCCTCCGGGTTCTTAAGCTTGCCCTCGGCGCGCCGCCGCTCCAGCTTGCCGTTCTCGAGCGTCGCCACGCCGGCGGAATCGTAGCCGCGATATTCGAGCCGCTTCAGCGCATCGACAATCGAGTCCGCGACCGGCCCGGTCCCGAGAATCCCGACAATTCCACACATATTATTGCACCCGTACTTTAAACATTCAGGCCAAATAGGCGCTAGCAATGACCGGTGCTCTTTACAAATCACTTCGGATGAAGTGATTGCATGCCGTGATAGCGCTGAGGCCCAGCCGTCCATTTGGTCCACAGGCTCCCAGCTCCGGCGAATTCGCTTGCCAGCCACCTATCGTCATTACAATAGACCCCTCGCCAACTTCATGGGCTTCGCCAAAATCCCCAACTATTGCTATTCGGCTCACGTCGTTAAATCGTCACCCGCCCTAATGCAGCGGACACAGCGCGGCTGGGGAGTCGCTATCTTTCCGTCGGTTGGCGAGCGTTTTCTTCTGCCGCGCGGTAACGGATGGCGGATTCAACCATCGCCGGCAAACGCCTCCACAGCACCGCGAGACCCACCAGCGAACTTCCGGCGCCCGCAATCGACATAAACCAAATGGTCTTGAGGGGGAGCCAACCATAAAGTCCTCCAAGCAAGATAGAGCCGATGACAAGTGCGGCGGGGACGAACTCGATGACGAATCTCAAGGCCTGGGATCGAAAGATGGATGTAACTTCCATGAACGGCACAGCGAGCGATTGCGCCGCGCCGATAAGGGCAAAAGCCGCAATAATCTGCCCGGTGTTGAGCCAACGGTCACCGAGCACTGCGGGCGCAAAAGCGGGCGCGGCGGCGCCAAGCAACAGGATCGGGACGGCCACAAAGAGGAGGCTGGCAAGAAACACCCTGCGCGCAAGCGGGACGACGACCGTGCCGTGCGGAAGCCGGCTGATGACGCTCGTGAAGATGGCGCCAAGAGGCAGTGACGCAACGGCGAGCGGCGCCGCGACCAACCGATAGGCGATTCCACAATATCCGGCGATTTCGGCGCCATAGAACAACGATAGAAGCAACGGCGGAAGGTTGCTGACCGCGAGAAAACTGATCTGCGCGGGCAGCACGTAGAGGGGAAAGCGGCTTTGGGCTCTCGCGTGCTGCAGCACCACTGTCCATCGATTCGGGACCAGCGCCGAAAGATCGCTCAAAGTCACGGTTCTCGAGAAGATAAAGGTCGAATAGGCGATGTGACTGATGAGATGAGCGCCAATCAGAAAGATGCCGCTTGCCGGCGCTGTGAGCCCGGCGACAAGCTGCATTCCAGTCATCGCCGCGGGTTGAGCGAGACGAGCAATCCCGAGAGTAGAGATTGCTTCCGACTTGACAGCCCACGCTGACGATGCCGACCACATGCCCGCGAGCAAGAGCCCAAAAGGCAGAAACCACGCAATCCATCGCGCCGCCGGGTTCAGCGTCCCCATCAATTGGCCGGAGAACATGAACAGAGCAATGGCTGCGACGCTGCTCATGATCGTGATCGTGAGAACCGATAGTGCGAGCGTGATACCCGCTTCCTGTTTGGTGCGGGCCGCGTAGAGCGCAGATTCGAATTTCAACCCGACAATTGGGCCGCCGATATTCACGATCGACAAATAAACGGTGAAGAGCCCAAAATCCGAGGGCGTATAGAGTCGCGAGAGCACGGGGAGCGCGATTACGAACGACGCCTGTCCTAACGCGGTGAGCACCGACAGGCTCATTACTTTGCGGGCGAAAGGACCGAATGCCGCCGCGACCATGTTGGAGCGCGCGCGAAGCGCCTGCACAGCCCTCCAGGCGGGAAAAGTCCGAAGCGGCAACGACACCCCTGGCGCGCGTCCGCTAGGCGACATTATCGTTTCCTGATGCGACCGCGCGCTCAAGGCGGCTGGAGATCGCCCGACCGATCATCGGATTGGGTGCGCGAGGAAAGACGATGCTCCAAATGGTCGCCAGAAGAATGCGTATATCGGCCAATGAGCCCATGTCACTGACGTAGTGCGCGCACAATTCGCATTTCAGCGGCATGATCCGTTCACGATAGAACCTTGCGGGGTCTGAAGCGCGGGCGAGCAGTTCGCTCTCGTCGCGGAGCAGCACCGACGCGTAATCGGTCATGCCTGGCCGGACCGATACCATTACGGCGCGCTGCGATCGAGAGTAGTGACACATGAGGTCCGGCGTTTCCGGTCGGGGACCGATAAGGGACATTTCGCCCTGAAGCACGTTGAACAATTGCGGCAGTTCGTCGAGCTTGGCGCGGCGCAGAAAAGCGCCAACACGCGTCACGCGGGGATCGCCGGCAATCGTCAAAGGCGATCCGGCGCCTTTCGGGGCAGGGATCATCGAACGGAACTTGTCAATCTCAAATGGCCTCCCGGCCCGGCCGACCCGAACTTGGCGATAGAACACCGGCCCACCGTCCTCGAGGCGTATGGCGATGGCGATTACCGCGAAAACTGGAGCCAGAATCACGATTCCGATCGCCGCAACGACCATGTCTTGGAGCCGTTTTGTCGCCATGCGCCAGGACGTCGCCGCTGTTGTCCGCAGCGCCACTGAACGCCCGCTCATTGGGGTCACTGCAGCGCTCCGCGCAGCACAGATATGACTTCGTCCGCCTCAACCTCGCCCATTCCCGGATAGAGCGGAAGCGTTAGCGCGCCCTCGAAATATCTGTCGGCAACTGGAAAGCACCCAGCCTGGTCGTGAAGCTGGCGACGCCAATAAGTCATCTGGTGGAGCGGTCGGTAGTGAACGGAACTGCCAATGCCTTTTGCCGTGAGACGTTCGATAACGTCGTCTCGACGCGCGCGCGCTTCCGAACGGATTCGAATGGGGAACAGGTGCCAAGCGTGGAGTCCGTTTTCGGGCGCACGCGCCGGCAGATCGATGGGCAAATCCGCGAGATGCTGGAGATACCGCTCGGCGATCGCCTCTCTGCAGGCTTGAAATTCGTAGACCCGCTCCAACTGCGCCAATCCAATGGCTGCGGCGAGATCGGTCAGATTGTATTTGAAGCCGGGGGCGACAATGTCATACGACCAACTCGCCCCGAGGCGGCTGAATCTGTCAAAGGCGTCACGATTGAGACCGTGAGTACGCATCGTTCGAGCCCGCGCCGCCACTACGGGGTCCCGCGTCGCGATCATTCCGCCCTCGCCGGTG
>DASYNQ010000028.1:0-4665 GCA_036008425.1 Methylocella sp.
TCAATACGCTCGGCGAACTCGCGGCGAAAACCTTGAGTCTCAACGAAGTCGGCTTTTGCAATCTCGCCACGACCACGCCGGTCGCCTTCGACCCATATAAGGAAAATCATACGACCGGCGCCTTTATTCTGATCGATCGGACCACCAACGCCACGGCGGCGGCGGGGTTGATCGCTTTCGGGCTTCGCCGTGCGACCAACATTCATCTCCAAGGCCTCGCCGTCGCCAAGCAAGATCACGCCCGGATCAAGCATCACCAACCCGCCGTTTTGTGGTTCACCGGCCTCTCGGGCTCGGGCAAATCGACAATCGCCAATCTCGTCGAATCCCGGCTTTACGCGCATGCCGTCCACACCATCATGCTCGATGGTGACAATGTGCGGCATGGGCTCAACAGGGATTTGGGTTTCGCCGAGGTCGACAGGGTCGAAAACATCCGCCGCATTGGCGAAGTGGCAAAGCTCATGACACAAGCCGGGCTGATCGTGCTGTGCTCCTTTATTTCACCGTTCCGGGCCGAGCGGCGGATGGTGCGCGAATTGCTCGACAGACATGAATTCATCGAGATTTTCGTCGCGACGCCCCTCGAGGAGTGCATCGCGCGCGATCCGAAGGGCCTGTACAAAAAGGCGATGGCCGGAGAGATCAAGAATTTTACCGGCATCGATCAGGCCTATGAGCCACCGGAAGCGCCCGAGCTTATCGTGGGGCTAGACAAGCAGACCGCCGGGCAGGCGGCGGCGCAAATCGTCGCGCTGCTCACCACGCGTGGCCTCATCGACCACATCGACGATCTCGCCGCCGACTGGTCGATTTGAGGTTTCCTCGCGTGGATGCGCGCGGACGGCTCGAGCGTCCCTTCCGTATAGCTCGAGCGTCGGGCCAGGCGCGAGTTATGTAACAGTACCAAAGGCAGCGATACTATTGTTTCCGGTGCCAGAGACAAATCAAGAGGAATTAAGTACAGTCAATGCTGTCGTGAAAATCTATAACGAAAGTCATCGCAGCTTTGTATTTGCCCTCATGCGGGTCAGCCTGCTACACGTCTTGCCCCTGCAAATGACCGGCTTATCCGGAAATCTCGAGCCGGTTAAGCCGGTATTGGATATGGTGATCACGATCGAGCCAAGGAGCGAACTGCCGATGCGTTGATCGAAGAGATCTGTAAGAAAGTTTCCATCGCTACGAACACACATGTAGTCGTTGGAACTGTCCCAATAAATATGTTAGTCCAGACGAAGACTTCCATCGGCAGATCGGGAAAGAACGATGGTTTCTGGAGAGCGGTGCCCCGTTGTCGTTGTCATGGCTGCTATTGTACGGCCCCGACGCAAAAGGGGTGACCCGATTCGCGGAGATCTCGCTGTTTCCGGCCAAGCGATTGACTCTCTATTTTGTCCGAAGACGTACTCCGGGTCGAGATCAGCTCAGCTCAATGGCTGGGAGGCAATACGATCTCGTGTACCGGCTCTCGCCGTAAATAGCTTTTTCGCTGTTGCTAATTTGTAGCTAAGCAAAATGGCCGTGCGCAAAATTAAGAGTGTTTTTAGCTTAAGACCTTGAAAACCCTGGTGGAGCCAGGCGGAATCGAACCGCCGACCTCTTCAATGCCATTGAAGCGCTCTCCCAACTGAGCTATGACCCCCGCCTATCCGAAATTGGGCGCATTCCCGCAAAGCCCGCTTGGGCTGGGCTTTTGCCGTCGGCGGGCCTGCTAGGAGCGGTATGCGCGGCGGCTGTATAGCCTCTACCGCCGCGCTTCACAAGCTAAACATCAGCGTTCTTCTTCGTCCCCGATCTCGCCATCGATGAGATCGCCGACGTCGTCGCCATCCTCTTCCTCTTCCTCGAGGAACGTATCGTCGACGGCTTCGATCTCGGTATCGTCGTCCGCCACGACCGCAACCTTGTCCCCCGCGGCTTCGGCTTCCTCGAGCGGAACCAGCACGGTTCCGGCGCCGGCCGGCGGGTCCTCGTCATCGGCGACTGCCGCGTGATGGGCCACGCGCGACAGCGCCGCGGCATGAAAGATCGTCCCGCATTTCGGGCACGTGATGGGCGATTTATTCAGATCGAAGAAACGCGCGCCGCAGTTTTGGCATTGATGCTTATTACCGAGCTCGGGTTTGGCCACGGAACCTACCTCTGGAAGGGGCGGAAGCCTGCCGGTGCCGGGGCCGCCGCCGCGAAACTTTGCGGTCCGGTTAGTGATGCAAGGCCCGCCTGTCAAATGCAAGTTGAACCACGGCGGCGGTTTGATGACAGGCTGCCCGCCGCTATGTTACCAGCGATGCGAAAGCGCGTTGGCAATTCAAGGGCGGATTTCACGCTGACCCACGGGGGAGGCTTCGATGGAGACACTAAGGGCCGCGCTCGCCACGCGCGCCGGGGGGCCATTGCGCGGCCGGGTGAAGCTACCGGGCGACAAGTCGATTTCGCACCGGGCCCTGATCGTCGGCCTCCTCTGCGTCGGCGAAACCGAAATCGAGGGCCTCCTCGAAGGTGACGACATTCTCCACACCGCCGCCGCCTGCGCCGCGCTCGGCGCAAAGGTGGAGCGGCGCGGCGAAGGCCGCTGGAGCGTCCGGGGCTGCGGGATCGGCTCGCTCCTCGCACCGCGCGCCCCCCTCGATTTCGGCAATTCGGGAACCGGGATGCGTTTGATGATGGGCGTCGCCGGCGGCCACGCGATAACCGCCGCTTTCGACGGCGATGCCTCGTTGCGAAAGCGCCCGATGCAGCGGATTCTCGATCCGCTTTGCTCGATGGGAGCCGAGGTCTTGGCGCAATCGCCTGGGGGGCGCTGCCCGATCCTGCTCAAGGGCACGAGCGAACCTGTTCCGGTCGAGTTTTCTCCGCCGGCCGCCTCGGCGCAGATCAAATCGGCGGTGCTCCTTGCCGGTCTCAATTCTCCCGGCCGCACGACCGTCATCGAGGCCGAGGCCACCCGCGACCACACCGAAAAAATGCTGAAGTATTTTGGCGCCTCCATCGAGACCGAACCTTTCGGGAAACACGGCCAAAAAATTACGCTCGAAGGCCGCCCGGACTTGCGTCCGGCGCGGGTGATCATCCCGGCCGATCCTTCCTCCGCCGCTTTTCCTCTTGTCGCCGCGACGATCGTGCCGCGTTCCGACATCGTCATCGAGGGATTGATGATGAACCCCTTGCGCACCGGCCTTCTCACAACCTTGCGGGAAATGGGCGCCCACATCGACATCCTCGACGGCCGCGCCGAGGGCGGCGAGGAGGTCGCGGATCTGCGGGTGCGCGCGGCGCCGCTCAAGGGCGTCGATGTGCCCGCTGCCCGCGCGCCTTCGATGATAGACGAATATCCCATTCTCGCGGTTGCCGCCGCGTATGCCTCGGGTGAGACGCGGATGCGCGGCCTTGCCGAGTTGCGGGTCAAGGAATCCGACCGGCTCCGCGCGGTGGCCGATGGCTTGCGCGAGGCGGGGGCGGCCTGCCAAATAATCGGCGACGATCTCACCGTCGAGGGCCGCGCCGGCGATGTCGCGGGAGGCGGCACGGTGGCAACCCATCTCGACCATCGAATCGCGATGAGTTTTCTTTGTCTTGGCCTCGCCTCGCGAAGGCCAATGGCGATCGACGATTCGCGCATGATCGCGACGAGCTTTCCGGGGTTTCAGACGCTCATGGAACAGTTGGGGGCACAGTTCCAATGATCATCGCCATCGACGGACCGGCCGCCTCCGGCAAGGGCACGCTTGCGCGCAATCTGGCGCGGCATTTTGGCCTGCCGCATCTCGACACCGGGCTGCTTTACCGGGCAACCGCGCGGGCTTTGATGAACGAGGGTCGCGATCTTTCCTGCAAGGAGGCCGCGATTGCCGCGGCGCGGGGCCTGGCGCTCACCGGTTTCGGCGAGAATTTGCTGCGCGGCCGCGAGATGGCGGAAGCGGCGTCGATTGTTGCCGCTATCCCCGAGGTCCGCGCGGCGCTTACCGATATCCAGCGCGGCTTCGCGCGCAGCCCCGGCGGCGCCGTCCTCGACGGCCGCGACATCGGCACCGTGATTTGTCCCGAGGCGTGCCCAAAAATATTCGTCACGGCCAGCGTTGATGCCCGCGCGACGCGCCGGGCTCTGGAGCTGAGAAGCCAAGGAGAAAAGGCCGATTACGCCGCCGTGCTCGCCGAGATCGTCAGGCGCGACGAGCGCGACAAAAACCGCGCCACGGCGCCCTTGATGGCGGCCAAGGACGCCATCGTGCTCGATACGACCGCGCTCGACGCCGAGGCGGCGTTTCAGACCGCGCTCGCGATGGTGATGAGCTGCGCGGCGAGCGCGGGGAAACAGGGCTAGCCCCGCGCAAATATCGCCGGGCTATTGCGCAATCGTACCAAGATGTTTCGAGACCTGTGCGCAAATGCTTTTCTGCGCTTGCGGTGGGTTGCGGTTGATGATTCCGTTCGGCCCATGCTGATATGGAGGGATGGCACATCGGCGGATCGGGCAGGAAGGTTTTCGGTTTGGCGCAAGAGCCGAGCGGCAAACGAGCCTCAATGAGCCGCTTGCGGCTCAGGTTCTAGTCGCTCTATCCGGCGGCGAAAGGCGAGAAGGCCTGGCCTCCCTTGGCGATGTTCAAGGCCTCTTGCTTGCCACTTGGGTATGATCTTTCCGATGTCGCGCTGGCCGGGGCGCTC
>DASYNQ010000029.1:0-2999 GCA_036008425.1 Methylocella sp.
CACCATTTCATACACGTCGATGGCCTGCTCGTTCTGTTTGAGGCGCTCGTAGATATCGCCCAAGGTAATGATGGCGAGGCTGTTTTGCGGGGTGAGATAGAGCGCGAGCCTCAGATAGATCATGGCCGCGAGTTCGTCGCCCTGCTGGTTGCCGGCGGCGCCAAGGCCATAGAGCACTTCAGCCGCGCCTTCCCCGGCATTCTTAACCAGCGGTTCGAGCGGTTTGCCGGCCTTGATGTCGGCGCGCGCGGCGGCGACGATTGGATGGTTGGGAAGAATTTGATCGAAGGCCTCATAGGCCCGGAGCGCTTCGTCGCGGTCGCCGTGGCGGACCATGAAACGGGCATAGGCATCGACAAGACGCAGAGTGTTCTTGTCGGCGGCGTAGGCCGCCTTGATTAGCTTCAACGCTTCTTGCGAATCATTGGCGACATCGGCGATGAGGGCAGCATGATAATCCCGGAAAACACCGAAATTTTCGCCGCGGAGCTTAGCAACGAGGTTGAGCGCCCGGCGCGTATCGCGGCCGCCCGCATAGGACCACGCGGTCAGCAGCGTCGCGGTAATGTCGCGCTGCTGGCCGGTGCCGCCCTTCGCGAAATAGGCGCGCGCCGCGGCGAACCGCTTCGCCTTGATTGCCCTGACGCCTAGGGCGAGGTGCGCCAGGCTATTGCTTGGATCGTGCGCGACCACGCGATCGGCGAGGCCGAAGGCATCTTGCATATTGCCGTTCGAGACCGCCGCGACGAAGGCGCGCTCAATCAGATTCGGATTGCGCGGATCGGACCGCAGCGCCTCGCGAAAGAAAGTCGCCGCGGCCATGGTATCGCGCTCGGAGCCCGCGACAAGCGCGGCGAGATAATTGCCGGACGGGCTTTCGCCGACCTCGAAAGGGGCTGCTATGGCCAAATTTTCCCGCGCCCGCGCTTGCGCGCTCGCTAGCCCAGCCGGAAAAGTCAACGCCAGCAGCAAGAGCACCGCCAATCCGCGCAAGGCGCGGCGGCGGCCACGCTGGCCATGAACTTTCTGGGCAAACTTCAACTTGATCGGCATACAACCGTCTTTCCGTGCAAGAGGCGATAGTCCGGCCGCCAAGGGCGCGACCACGCGATGACTCGCGACGAACATGGCCGTTTTGCGTTGCCCCGGCTAATTTGAACCCGGTTTCACGCCTTCAGTGCCGGCGGCAAATTCAAATCGATTGGGGCGGCCATTCGGACGGGTTGGCGAAACCGCGAATGATCAGCTCTACCCAGGCCTTAGCTTATAGAAAATATGATGCCCAATAACGTCAATTTTTTCAAGTCTTCTTGCCCAGCGTGGCCGGACGTAATTGGCATGAAAATGGGTCGAGCCGCCGATATCGGAAACATAGGCCTTGCCGTTTGTCACTTCGCCGGCGATGCGGACCGCCTGCCGCCAAGCATCGGGTTCGTCGATGCGCAGGGATTTGCCTGCGCAGGCAAATGAGAACTGGCAAGCGTTGTAATGCCGCCGGTTTTGGTAGACAACGCCGCAGATCGTCGCCGGATAAAGTCCGCTCGAGACCCGGTTCAAGACAACCTGTGCAACCGCCGCCTGACCTTCCCCGGATTCACCGCGAGCTTCGAAATAGATGGCTTCGGCAAGGCAACGGTTTTCCCGCGCCGGTTTGTCCTGATCGACGAGCGCCGCGTAATTTGGCCGCACCCCCGTCGCGTTAATCTCGCCCATGCGGGACGTCCGAGGCACCCCGGGGAGCGCCACGACCTCGACCGGTGCCGAATCCGCCGGGGCAGGCGTCGCCGACCCGAGCGTGATCGCGCGGCGGATCGCGGGCGTCGCTCCTTGCATCAGCCGCTCGTTGATCGCGGCTGGCCGCATCGTCATCGCGGACCCGTCCCGGCCCGGCGAAGCCCCGGCGCTGGAATGCGCCGTTACCGGACTGTCGCCCGCGGGCCACGGCTCGAAGCCGGCGACGCTGTCGGGGCCGAATGTTTCGTCGTCCGGAACCGCGAAGGCGCCCGCCGGCCGGGTTTCGTCATGATGGAAAATCAGATCGTCGGCGCGGAATTTGGCGAGGCCTTGAGAATCGCGAAGTCTCGTGTCGAATGTCGGCCGTAAACCGGCCAAGGGATCGCCCTTGTTGCTGCGGTCAACCTCTGGAAACCGCCGGGCATTGCGTTTCAAATCGGCGCGCGGTTCGATTTCGTCGGGCAGACGTTTGAATTCTTCGCCGTCTCCGATCGACAGACTCGCCTGTCGCAAGACTTTTCGTGCTTCGCCCGGGAAGTTGCCAAAATCGAGGCCGAGCGTCGGCGGTCGCGCCGGGACCAACACGGCGGGCGGCGCCGGCGAGCGCAAAGGCAAAGGCGCGAAAGACGCACCGGACACGGCTTCCTGGCCGGCATCCGCGCTCATCGAAACAGCAAGCGCCATGCCAAGGCACCAAGGCGCAATGGCGCCCGCCGCCCAACCGGTCCGCGAATAACCCATGCGCGTCTCACCCTCATCGCAGGCGTTGGCGCATGCCGCCTGCCCGCGATGTTTATTGCCGGGTAAGCTTGAGAACAGGTTACTAGAGGCGGCCTAGGAGCGTGCCAGAATGGGGCGGATCGACGGGCCCAATTGCGCGATTGCCGCTATCAAGGAAGGATCGGCTCTCCATCGGCGAACGGTGCCGCAGGATGATCAATAAGCGCGGTTGACGCAGAAATCGATGACGTCGCTTAGGGCGAATTTCCACGCCGAGGCGGGAAACAGCCCCAGGGCGTCGCGCGCCATGGCGCCATAATGGCGGGCTCGCTCGATGGTGTCCGCGAGCGCGCGGTGTTTGTGCATGGTCGCGATCGCGGTCTCGAGGTCGCCCTCGGCGATTCGGCCTTGCTCCAGGGTGCGGCGCCAGAACTCCCGTTCCTTTTGCGAACCGCGCCGGAACGACAGAACGACCGGCAAGGTTATCTTCCCTTCCCGGAAATCGTCGCCGATATTCTTGCCGAGTTTGGCCGATGTTCCGCCGT
>DASYNQ010000030.1:0-5947 GCA_036008425.1 Methylocella sp.
GCCTCGACGATTTCCAACTGTGCGGCGGTTAGCACGACGACGTCGATCTTGCCTTGTTGCGCCGCAAGGTCCGTCATCGAATAAAAGGCCTGTCCGGCGGAAGTGCGAAACGAAAATGTGAGAAGCCTGCCGCCTTCGACAACCGCGTGCAAGCGCAAACCGCCTTGCGAGAGGTCGAAGGGACAAACGGATTGGACCATCGCGGGGTCCGCGAATGGCATGACTTGCTTATCCGGGTGCGACGGCGGCAAGATGGTTAGCTGTCCAGGTTTTGCCAGCTCCGAAATCCGTGCATATGTATCTTTCGCCTCGATTTCCGGCAGCGCGAAAACGGCGACGATGTGCGTAATTCCAGCAATGGCCAGAACGCCAAGGAGCCAGAGAAGCGCCGCGAGCATGCGATCAATCTGGTTCATTCGCAACGGCTTTTAACGAGGCCCGGCAAACTCGCTGCGTCGAGAGCGGCGGCGGGGGCACCGAGTTCGCTATCATAGAGACGCAGAACGAGAATGAATTTCGAGGTGGCGCCTATCGGCAGCCAATTACCCGGCCGGGCATGGCGAGAGAGGGTGATTTCGAATTGGCCGTCGCTATCGCGCAGAACCTCGCTTGAGGTAAAGCCCGGACGGTCCGCTGCGTTGGCGATCGGGGTGCCCGCTGGCGACAGCAGCGTCAAAGTCCAATAGCGGGCAGAGGGTATTTCGCCCTTCAAAGCATAATCGCAGGCCGGGTCGAATTCGGCGCCGTTGCTGTCGCCGTGGGCGACGAAGGTCATTCCTTCCGATTCGCTCAAGGAGATTTCGCCCGAATAGGCAAGAATAGCGCGGGTGTAGGGGTCAGTATCCGAAGTCCCGTTGCGCGGCCAGCCGGTCCATGGACCCGCCGCGATGGCCCCAAAGCCCTTTCCGCGCTCGACCACAACGAAGGTAACGAATAATCCAAGAAGAACGCCAATGCAGCCGGCCATCAGGAATTTGCCTAGAATTGTGGCGTGCGCCTGGTAGCCTCTTTTCATCTCTATGGCCGTTCCAAGGCTCATCCCCCGCCCCCGGCCGTAGCGTTGCCCGCTGGTGCTGGGACGTCCGGTCCGGTGCCGCCGCGCGCAAGACCGTTCGCCGCGATGCCCGCGTCCCCGCGCTGCTTTTGCATGTTCGTCATCGCGGCTTCGATGACTTCGAGCGCAGCGGCGGTGGCCGCCGATAAACTGGCTGGCCGGCGTGGTGCGTCGACGGCAGCGGTAGCGGCGGCCGGTGGCGGTGCCCCCGCGGGGGCCGGCCTGCCGGGTAACGGCTTCAATTCAATGCCCTGATGGGCATATTCCATGACCTCGTGCCAAGTTTGCGCGGGCAGTGTGCCGCCGGTCATATTCTCCATCGGCGTGGTGTCATCATTACCATACCAAACGGCGCAAACGTAATTGCCGGTGTAGCCAATGAACCAGGCATTCGTGTAACCATTCGTCGTCCCGGTCTTGCCTGCAACCTCCGTATTGTCGAGATGTGCGCGCCTCCCGGTTCCGGCCTCGACCACCTGCGTCATCATCGAAACCATGGTGACGATTGTATCATGATCGATGATTTGCTTGAGCGGTGGCGCGTCGCGGTCGTGGCGGTAGATCACTTCGCCGCGGCTGTTGGTGATCTCCACCGCCGCATAAGGAGGCGCGCGCAAGCCGCCATTCGCGAATGTGCTGTAGGCAGAAGCCATATCGATGACCGTGACTTCGTCCGCACCTATCGGCAGAGAGACGGTATCGATGAGCGGCGTCGTCAGACCCATCAGCCGGGCAGTTTCGACGATCTTGGCGCGGCCGCGCTTGGCCTCATCCCAGGTATTGTTGTGCCCTGGCACCGGATATGCCTTACCAATGTCGATTGACAAACGAACCGCGACGGTGTTCAGAGACCGCGCAAGAGCGGTGACGAGCGGTACGCGACCCGCGTAGGAGTTCTTGTAATTATGCGGGCACCAGTTGCCGATGCAAATCGGCCCATCGACGACAATCGTCGACGGCGTGAATTTGCCGGTCATGAGCGCAGTCACATAGACGAAAGGCTTGAACGAAGAGCCCGGCTGGCGCAGCGCGTCCGTGGCGCGGTTGAACTGGCTCTCGCCATAGTCGCGGCCGCCGATCATTGCCCGGAGCGCGCCGAGCGGTTCGAGAATCACCGTCGCGCTTTGTTTGGCGTGATAGGCCGGCCCGTGCTGGCGCAATTGATCCTCGATGATCGCGTCAGCGTGTTTCTGCAGATTGCTGTCAAGGGCGGTGCGCACGGAGAGCACACGCTCGTCGCCGAGTTTCTTTTCCTCGGCGAGTTTTTTCACCTCGTCAAAGGCATAATCGAGATACCAATCCGGGGTGAGGTCCCGGCTGCGATCGACCGGCGTCGCCGGATTGCGCAGCGCCGCATAAATCTGTCCCTCGGTGAGGTAGCCGCCCTCGACCATGTTGTTCAAGACATAGGCTGCCCGGGCGCGGGCCGCGGGCAGATTAATATGCGGCGCGAATTTGGTTGGCGCCTTGAAAAGTCCGGCAATCATGGCGGCTTCGGCAAGCGAGAGCTCACGCACGGATTTGCCGAAGTAAAATTCTGCCGCGGCCTGCACCCCGAAAGCGCCGCCGCCGAGATAGGCGCGATCGAGATAAAGCCGCAATATCTCGCGTTTTGGCAGGCGGGCTTCGAGCCAGATCGCGAGATAGGCCTCCTTAATCTTGCGCGCCAGCGTTCGCTGGTTTGAAAGAAACAGATTTTTTGCTAATTGCTGGGTGATGGAAGAGCCGCCCTGGACCACCGTGTCGGCCCGGGCATTGACGGTCAAGGCGCGCAGCGTGCCGATCACGTCGATCCCGAAGTGATCGAAGAACCGCCGGTCCTCGGTCGCGATCACCGCGTGGATCAGATTTTGCGGCAGTTCGTCGAACGAGACCCTGTCGTCGTGTCTGATGCCGCGCCGCCCGACCTCCTGGCCATAGCGGTCGAGAAAGGTTACCGCGAGGTCGGTTTTCTTCAGCCAATCGTCAGAGGTTTCCTGGAAGGCCGGACCGGCAAGGGTGAGGGCCAGCAGGCCAAAGCCGATTCCGAGGGTGAGCGTCTCGCAGGCAAGTTCGTTGAGGACGTGCCGCCAGCCTGCAAGATGGAATCCGTCCATGTAGGCCGAATAGGAGGCATAATTTTCGCGCGCGCGTTCCCGGCTCGCATGGAGCGAGGAATCGACAAACGCATCAATGGCAAGCAAAGCCCGCGCGAGTTTCCGGCGAAGACGCGACAATCGCATATCATCGAACAAAATTGCACCTCCAACACATGCCGGCATATGAGATGCCGGAAATTCCGCCAAATTAAAGCATCTTCCATTGCGATGGAAACATACTCTTGTGCGGTTAGTGGGTCAGCTTGAAAGAGGCGAGTCCTAAATAACGATTATTCCAAACTCTTGGCGTCGATCGGACAGCGTGCGTGTTTGGAACGCCGGCGGCGGCGTCCAAGTCAATTGCCTCGGCATCTTCCAGGCCTCCCGGGTTGCCCGAAGAACTCGGAGAATGGCGAGAATCGTTAGCCAAGTGGATTTTAGATACCCGACCTCCATCGTCCTGGACTCTCTATTCAGTGTGCCGGAGATTTCAATAAGTTGAGGGGGCGGGGACAGGAGTTGGCTGCGGAAAGGGCCTATTTGGGGAGGATTTGCGGCGGCGAAGATCGTCCGCAACGCGGATCGGCCGAGGGCAAACAGCGACCCCGCCAGGCGGCCGTGTTTTTTGATCGGGATAGGCCGCCGTGGCGACCCCGCGCGGAAACCGTTTGCGCCGGGCGTGCGACATCCAAGCGGTGCCGGGCAGCCCGGCTTCGCGCGCCTTGGATCCGGCGGTTTGACGCGGTTCTCTCCGGCCTTAGATAGGGCGTTCGAAAATAAGGGTTGCATGGAGACGATCCTCCTCGAGCCGAAAAGAATCGCCTTTATGAATCATCTCAACGCTATGCCAAATCCAACCGCGTCGAGTAAGATGGGGCGAAGCAATAAATTCCGGCGGCGTGGCCATTCGCCTTAATATTATCATTTTGATGCTGAACCTAAGCGTATAGTAGGCCTTGACGTACGGGAGAGACGGGATCACATAATATCGTTCCAATCCACGCCAGACGCGGACTTCTTCGCCAAATGCGCGGGTGCGCTGGCATAGGGGTTATTGTTCTTGCTCCATGCTAGATAAATAATGACGAAGAACATCACAAGATAGCTTTTTGAGACACGTTTATGGCTGACCAAGAGCGAATTGCGCTATTCATCGATGGCGCGAATTTGTATGCGACCGCTAAATCGCTGGGTTTCGATATCGATTATAAGCGTCTGCTTAAGGAATTTCAAAGCCGGGGAAAATTAATCCGGGCATTCTACTATACTGCCCTGGTGGACGATCAAGAATACTCCTCGATCCGGCCGCTCGTCGATTGGCTGGATTACAATGGCTTCGCCGTGGTGACCAAGCCGACAAAGGAGTTCGTGGATTCCCTCGGCCGGCGCAAGGTCAAGGGAAATATGGACATCGAACTGGCCGTGGACGCCATGGAAATGGCCGACCACATTGACCATCTCGTCCTTTTCTCCGGTGATGGCGACTTCCGCTCCCTAGTCGAGGCCGTGCAGCGCAAGGGCGTCCGCGTTTCCGTCGTTTCGACGAATGCGACGCAACCCTCCATGGTGGCCGATGAATTGCGCCGCCAGGCGGACGAATTCATCGACATTACTCATCTCGCCCCGAAAATCGGCCGCGACCCCGTCGACCGGCCCGAACGCTCGCAGAAGCCGCAAGACCGGCGCCCCGCGCCGGTGGGCAATTTCGATCCGGCGCTGGCCGAGGATCGCTCGTAAAATCGTTCCGCGCGAAGTCAGTTGAGGTGAGCGGGCAAACCATCGTGGCGGCGTCCCAGCAGCGCCCACTCGCCCGCGAGCCGGACCCGGACTGTTCGTTTTGCCCGCGCCTCGCAACATTTCGCGATTCCCTCAGGGCAGCGCAGCCAGAATGGCACAACGCGCCGGTTCCGGCGTTCGGAGCGCTTGACGCGCGTCTGCTGATGGTTGGCCTCGCGCCTGGCCTGCGCGGTGCCAACCGCACGGGGCGGCCCTTTACCGGCGATTTCGCCGGCGATCTTCTCTATGAGACGCTGATCGAATTCGGATTTGCCACGGGCGCTTACGGAGCGTCTATCGACGATGGCCTGCAGCTCGTCTCGTGCGCGATTACCAATGCCGTGCGCTGCGTGCCGCCGCAAAACAAGCCGACGCCCTCAGAAATCAAGAGTTGCCGTCGCTTTCTGGCGGCAACGATCGCGGCCCTGCCGGATCTTTGCGCGATCGTCGCCCTGGGCCGGATCGCCCATGAGTCGGTCGTTCGTGCCTTCGGCCTGAAGCCGGCCGCATTTCCCTTCGCGCATGGCGCCGAACATGGCTTGGTTGCCGGCGAAACGGCCCGACATCGCTTTCACGCGGGCGCAGCGGCGATTTGGCTCGTCGACAGTTATCATTGCTCCCGCTACAACACCAATACCGGCGTGCTGACGCAAGAAATGTTCCGGGCTGTTTTCGCCAAGGTCCGCGAAAGGCTTTGAGGTTTATATCTCCGCGAAGCGGACACGCCGAGACTTTGCCAAGCGGCGGCGATTTGTAAAGGCAGCCTTTGAGCGCGCACTTCGAACCTGAGCTCAGCAGCAAGGAGCAAAATCTTGCCCTCGATCGCGGCGATCGATTTTCCGGAGCGGCGCCGAGGCCGGCAGCCGCGGCGCGGGATCGCCGCTGTCGCCTGGCCAAAATTACGGTGGCCTCGGTGCTTGCGCATGGATGTCTATTGCTCGCTTTCGTCCTCCTTGACGAGGCCCCTAATCTTTGCGGACCGGCGCGCGAAATTCCGGTCGAGATGGTGTTCGAACCCGCTCCGCCAGAGAAGAGACCG
>DASYNQ010000031.1:0-2246 GCA_036008425.1 Methylocella sp.
GTGGCGATCGTGATGATCGGCGGGTTCGTGGATATGGCGCGAAATCGCAAATGACCGACCGGGCCAAGACCAATGTTTCGCGCGCGCTCCCGGCCCTTTCCGGCCGCGAAATCATGTCGCTGCTGCGCACCCGGACGATCATCGCGCTGTTCCTGCTGCTGTTGGTCTTCGTCGCCGGGATCGAAGTGGCTCGGCCCGGAACGGTAAATGCGCTCTGGGCGTCGAACATGGTGTTGTTCGCGGCGCCGCTCGGGATCGTCGCGGCGGGCCAGACGCTCGTCATGCTGACGGGAGGCATAGACCTTTCGGTGGCGAGCGTCGCCACCGCCGCGGCCTACATCATGGCCACCCATTCCGCGCTGGGCGGGGTTCCCGCCGTGTCATACGGCCTCTCGGTTGGCTTGACGGTCGGTCTGATCAACGGGATCGGCATCGCGCTCCTACGGGTGCAACCCCTGGTGATGACCCTCGGAACAGGGCTGATGACCGAGGGCATGCTGGTCGTCTACAGTCAGAAGATGATGGCCGATGCGCCAAGGGTGCCCCAGTTCATCGAGGACCTGGGCGCGGGGAAGTTCCTCGGCGGCGTCCCGAACGATCTCCTCCTTTGGGCGCCGATCGCCCTCGTCATCATCTTCGTTTTGCGGCGCACAGGCTACGGCCGCCTGCTCTATGCGATCGGGGACAACAGCGAGGCCTGTCATCTCGCGGGCATCCGCGTGTGGCGGGTGCTGCTGGTCAACTACATCCTGTGCAGCCTGCTCGCCGGCGCCGCTGGGCTCGTGATCGTCGGCGGCACCGACGCGGCGGACCTCAGCCTCGCCGACGTCTATCTCTTGCCGTCGGTGGCCGCGGTGATCATCGGGGGAACCTCGATCTTCGGCGGCCGCGGCGGCTATTCCGGCACCATCATCGGCGCGTTGATCCTGACCGTGCTGAACAGCATTCTCACGCTGCTCGACGCGCCCGAGCCGATTCGTCAGATCCTCTATGGCGCGATCATTCTGCTTCTCGCAGCGGCGTATACCCGGCTGACGGACTGAGGAGAACCGCAACAGGTTGATGGTCCTGCGCGGAGCGTCTATTTCACGTGTGTTGATTGAGTTACCTTGACTTAACTGCGGGTAGCCCGTATACTATGACAGATGAATTCGAGTGGGATGCACAAAAAGCGACGTTAAATCTGCGCAAGCATGGAGTCGCTTTCGAAGACGCCCAGCTCGTTTTCAATGACGTTTTTGCGACGCATAGCTTCGATGTCGATGCCGGATATCGCGAGCAGCGGATGATTGCGACGGGAATGGTCAACGGTGTTTTGTTGACGGTTGTGTACACGGAGCGGGGCGAGCGAACCCGTTTGATATCAGCGCGGAAAGCGACCAAACATGAGCAACTCGGATACTATCGTAACCAGACGCCAGAATGACGGCGCCGTCGTTCGTATCATGCCGGACGGAACCACGCAGCCTTTGGCCGAAAGCACGGACTGGGAGCGGCTACGCGCCATGACCGACGAAGAGGTTACGGCGGCGGCCTTGGCCGATCCCGACGCCCAGCCGCTTACCGAGGCGCAACTGGCGAGCATGAAGCGCGTTCCACGGGCAAAGACTTTGCGCCGCGCCCTCGGATTGACGTAGGAAGAATTTGCCACGCGGTATCATATTCCGGTGGGGACGCTCAGGGATTGGGAGCAGGGGCGTTCAGAACCAGACCAACCGGCGCGCGCCTATCTAGCGGTCATTGCTGGCGACCCCGAAGGCGTATGCCGTACTCTCGCAACTCGCCCGCGATAAATCACGCGGAAGCAAAACAGGCATTCGTTTCTGAAAACCTATTTTCCCATAATCGGAATGATCAGCTCTCGCAGAGAAGCCCCGTACGTAATTGCAAGGCGAATCCGAAGCAATCCATGGCGCTGCCCCGCCGCCCGCTCGCGCAGTTCGTCACAAGGGATTACACGAACGTCGATAGCAAACGCTTTGGCGGTGCATCTCGTGGACGGCTCGCCTCGCAATGACGGGGATGGGTCGGCGGCGCATGGAATACGGTGATCGCTTGACAACGCACGGCGCCGGAAACGGCGAGCTGTATTTCTGTGTGGACGGAGGCGGCACTCGCAGCCGAGGCAGCCTGCTCGACGCACAGGGAACAGCGCTCGCCGCGGCGGCGGCGGGTCCATGCAATCCCTCGACGGATCTGGCGCGGGCGGTTGCGAGCATCGTCGATCTCTGGAGCCAAGGCTGCTC
>DASYNQ010000032.1:0-2364 GCA_036008425.1 Methylocella sp.
AGTGAACCTCGGGCCCTTGAGCGCGAACACGAACCCCTCGGGCGTCTCCTCGCGCCATCGCGCGAAGCTCTCCGCCTTCTGCGTGCCGTAATAAGTTCCGTTGATCTCGATTGAGGTCAGCCGCCGGCTCGCATATTCGAGTTCCCCCTTTTGCGCGAGACCTTTTGGATAAAAAGTTCCGCGCCAAGGCTCGTAGGTCCAGCCGCCTATGCCAACCCGGATCTTTCCTTTCATTGGCTGGCGCTCCACTGTCCCTGCGCTCTATTGCGAGTCGCGCTTGTGGCTTTGTACGAAGCGGCCGCGCGAATTGCGTAATGTTATTCAAATGCACGCTCAACTCAAGTCGCGCAGGTGGCGTTAGACGAAGACGCGGGAGACGAAGCGGGTGTCCGCCCGGACGAGCGGCACCGGTCTCGGCCTTGCGATTTGAGCTCATTTCCTCTTGCAATGGAGTCTATGACCATCTATATGCCATCTATGTGGATGGTAACAGGAGCCTGTTTTGGCTGGAAATGTGCATCGGCTGCGGGACAGACCCGGCGAGACCGAGAAAATCACGGTCAATATCGGATATGTCGATCTTGGCCATATCGATTTGCTGGTCAACGAAGGTTTTTACTCCAATCGCACCGACTTGATCAGGACGGCAATCCGCAACCAGCTCGCCACCCACGCGGAGGCCGTACAAAAATCAATTGTGCGGCAGACCCTCGAGCTTGGATCGCGATTCTATAGCCGCGCGGACTTGGAGGCAGTCAGGGCCGCCGGCGGCAAGCTCAGCATTCAGGTCGTCGGGCTTGCGACCATCGCCGCCGATGTCACGCCCGAACTCGCGCTGGCGGCAATCGAGTCAATCACCGTCCTTGGCGCGCTTCAGGCCAGCAAGCCAGTCAAGGCGGCGCTCGAAGGCCGGATCCGGTGAGGGCCAGCGGTAAGCGTTTTTGCGAAGGATTCGGCCCATGAAAACCATTTTCACCGCCGCCATGCGGAACGCCGCCAAACTCGCGCAAAGCCAGCATGTGGTTGAGGCGACGCGGGCGATCCGGCACGCCCTGGAGGGACGAGATTCTGCCCGCTCGCCCGGCCCACAACCGGCCGGCAATCTGCGGCGAATTGAGCCGGAGCCCGAAAATGCGAGCGCTGTTCGGGGGGAGTTACGCCCACCACGAGGGCTCGCCCGCGCGACAAGGCCGTTGGGGGAAGTGCTGACGGCGTTGCGCCGGGCCAATCGTCCGCACCTCGCGCCGAGCGCGAAGCCGTTACGGAAATCTCCCATCGCACCGCCTGTGCCGGAAGGGGCAGCGTTTTTGACCCGGACCTTTAGCTGCGCGGCAGGCTCGCGGGATTATAAGGTCTACTTGCCGAGCCATGTAATTGGCCGCAAGCGTCCTTTGATTGTGATGCTCCACGGCTGTACCCAAGATCCCGACGATTTCGCGATGGGCACGGGTATGAATCTCCTGGCGGAAGAACACGGCTTCATCGTCGCCTATCCAAGACAGCCGGCGACAGCCAATCACTCCGCATGCTGGAACTGGTTCGATCTCAAGGACCAGATGCGTGGCGAGGGAGAGCCCTGCATCATTGCGGGAATTACCCGCGCGATAATGGCAGAGTACGATATCGACGCCAAGCGGGTCTATGTGGCCGGCCTTTCGGCCGGCGGCGCCATGGCCCTGATCATGAGTGCCACCTATCCCGAACTTTATGCCGCGACGGGAGTTCACTCCGGCCTCGCCTGCGGGTTGGCCACCGACCTGCCGTCCGCGTTCGCCGCCATGGGTGGCAACACAAGCCCCGTGGCGAATGCACAAAGGAAGGCTCGTCCAAAGGGCGCGCGCATTCGCACGATTGTCTTTCATGGTGACTCCGACCGAACCGTGCATCCGTCGAACGCCGGATTAATTGTCGCGGACGTTCGCGCGGGCTTCCCCGGCGCCGCGCAGGAGACGCAACACGGCCGCTCGGCTGGAGGCCGCGCCTATACACGCACCTTGATCAGGGGCGCGCGGGGTGTTGTTTATGTGGAACAGTGGGCCATCGAGGGGCTGGGGCACGGTTGGTCGGGAGGCAGGCCGGAAGGCTCATATACCGATCCGGACGGACCCGATGCGTCACGCGAAATGTTGCGGTTTTTTTTAAGCGCCGCGGCGCCGTCAGCGACGAGACAATAGGTGATGAATTTCGCATTGGTGGTAGGACCGCTGAGGCCTGCGCGCGAGGATGATCCGCGAAAGTTGAACCTGGTTTCGCGAGATCATGCGAAATTATACTTCCGCGATCAGAGAAGTTAAGCGGGCCTAAGCGACTGGTATACGCCGCGCAAGCCGGTCGTGATCTGACTGTTCACGAGAACCTGCTGCC
>DASYNQ010000033.1:0-2502 GCA_036008425.1 Methylocella sp.
GCGGCTGCGCACGGCCGCTATCGGCTGACGAGGGTTGGGTTGGAGGCCTCGCCCGGAATCGAACCGGGATGAAAGGATTTGCAGTCCTCTGCGTAACCATTCCGCCACGAGGCCTCTGCCGCCACGAGCCGAGGGGCTCCCACCTATACAAAGGATAGGGTTTAATCGCAAGGCGCGCGTCCCGGCGCAAGACCGAAGCCGCGGCTGCGCTTTGCAAAGGCGGCGCGGGCTTGTTATATGCGCGTCGCGAAGCAACGCGATTCCCTGATAGCTCAGCTGGTAGAGCAATCGACTGTTAATCGATCGGTCGCAGGTTCGAGTCCTGCTCAGGGAGCCACCACACCCGACGGCCCCCGCTTTTCGCAGTATGGGGCAAGAACGATCCGTTCTTCCTGCCGCCCGTCGCCAAAGCTGTTCAGGGCGATAATCCGGGCGCCGAGGTGCATCTCGTCGATGACGGACACTTCGCCCTCGAGAGCAAAGGGGAAGAGATCGCCGGGATTATCCGCGAGTTCCTTGGAGGTGCGGTAAGCCGTTCATCCTTGTCCGTGGCTCATTAGCTCGGCGTAGCCCGGGAGCGTGTCATGCCCGATATACAGCCATCGATCTTGTCGATCCGGCCAGGCAAGGTCGCCCGTTTCGGGACCTCGGGAGCCCTTAGTGGCTTCGTCAAGCGCATCGTGCCGGTCGAAATCGCGCCGCTCGGTCTGACAGGCGATGAGCAAGACGTTTCCGTGCACTGCGGTCCCGACAAGCAGCAACGTTCAAAAGGTTTAATGAGCCAATGGGCAGCAATGGCGTCATACGAGTGCAATGCGACACCTGCAGCATAATCCGGCCGAAAGATAGCGGGCGCCTATTAACAGCTATTTGCTAGTTAATCAAACCGCTCATATCGCCGATCCTGCGCCCGTGCCGCCGCTTTCGTTGTGGTGCGGCACACGGACAGGAGGCTGTACCGCCCTAACGTTTTCGGCCGGCAAGGGCGGGTTCTGGGAAGATCGCGGTTACGAGTGGTATGCCGGGATCTGAACGGCACGAGCCGCGGAACATATGACGCGCTCCCGCGTTTACCGCGACATGGCCTTACGCTCCAATCGTGATGCCACACAACAGCAATAACACTCCTGCCTCGAGACAAAAGCCAACCGATATCGGTAATTCACGCGAAGATGATTATTCTTGACAGCGCGGCCAGGGGAGCGGGGCTTTGCCCGCCAAACCAAGGCGCTCATCGAACTCCCGGCCGGAGGGGAGGCAAATATGGTGCGATTGTCTTCGGCCTTTCCGGTTGCGCCGCGCGAGCCTTGCTCCTTAAGCAGGCGGTTGTTCGAAACGAGGCGCCTTTCCCTGGACCTCGCCCGCCCGCTCAGCGCCGAGGATATGACCGTCCAGGTGATGGACGACGCCAGTCCGACCAAATGGCATCTTGCGCACACGACTTGGTTCTTCGAGACCTTCGTTCTCGCCGGCCATCTCAACGGCTTTGAGCCGTTCGACGAGACTTTCAACTATTGCTTCAATTCCTATTACGAATCTCATGGGCCGCGGCAGCCGCGCGGCAAGCGCGGGCTCCTCACGCGGCCGTCGAGCGATCGCATCTTCGCCTACCGTGCCCATGTGGACGCCTCGCTCGAAAAGCTTCTTTCGGGCGGGATGGCCCCGGGGTCCGAGCTGGCGCGCGTTATCGAGGTGGGCATCAATCACGAACAGCAGCATCAGGAGTTGATGCTTACCGACATTCTCGCGCTTTTCGCCGCAAATCCGCTGCGGCCGGCCTACTTGGCGCCGCGCCCGCGCGCGGATCAGCGTGAGCCGGAGCCTCTTCGCTGGATCGAGTATTCCGGCGGGATCCATGAGATAGGTCACGCCGGCGACGGTTTCGCGTGGGACAATGAGGCGCCGCGCCACAGCCAATTGCTCCATCCGTTCCGTCTCGCCGACCGCCTCGTCACCAATGCGGAATGGCTCGCATTCATCGAGGATGGCGGCTATCGAACTTTCGCGCTCTGGCTTGCCGACGGCTGGACGATCGTCAATCGGGAAACCTGGCGGGCTCCGCTCTATTGGGAGGAGCGCGACGGGCAATGGTTCGCGATGTCGCTTGAAGGCATGCGGCCGATCGATCGCGCGGCTCCAGTCGCGCATGTGAGCTATTATGAGGCGGACGCTTTCGCGCGCTGGGCGGGCCATCGGCTTCCAACCGAATTCGAATGGGAGGTTCCGGCAAAGGGCGTCGACGCGACGGGAAACACGCTCGCCTCGGGTGCGCTGCGGCCGCTGCCGGCCGCTTCGGGCGAGGACGGGCGGCCCCGCCAAATGTACGGCGACGCTTGGGAATGGACCCAGAGTGCTTATCTGCCCTATCCAGGCTACCGCGCGCCAGCGGGGGCGCTTGGCGAATACAACGGCAAGTTCATGGTCGGCCAGCAGGCTTTGCGCGGCGGCTCCTGCGCGACTCCGGAAGGGCACGCGCGCGCGACCTATCGCAATTTTTTCTAT
>DASYNQ010000034.1:0-2940 GCA_036008425.1 Methylocella sp.
AACGGGCCGATGAGCCTCGAGACCTACATGACCCTTGTGCTGGCGCATCCGGTGCACGGCTATTACGCCTCCAAAATGCCGTTGGGAGAGAGCGGCGATTTCATTACCGCGCCGGAGATCAGCCAGATGTTCGGTGAACTGATTGGCCTGTGGTGCGTCGCGGTCTGGCGCGCCATGGAGGAACCCAGGCCCCTTCTGCTCGTCGAATTGGGACCAGGGCGCGGCAGTTTGATGGCGGATGCCTTACGCGCGGCACGGATTGCGCCGGATTTCCTTGGCGCAATCGATCTGAATCTTGTCGAGACAAGCGAGGTCTTGCAACGATGGCAGCGCGGGGCTCTGAAACATTCGCGGGTTGCGGCGAGGTGGCACAAGACCGCGGAGGAGCTGCCCGATGGCCCCGCGATCATCGTCGCCAATGAATTTTTCGATTGCCTGCCGGTGCGCCATTTCGTCCGCAGCAAGGATGGCTGGCACGAAAGGCTCGTCGGACTAGATGGCGAAGGGGGGTTGTGCTTTGGTCTTGCGCCGGACGCCGAACCCGGCCTTGCCGCGCCGGGCGAACCTGGGCAAATCATCGAGGTTGGTCATGCGGGGGCCGATTTGATTGCGCGGCTTGCGGCGCGCATTGCCGCACAGGGCGGCGCTCTCCTCGTCATCGACTACGGCTACGACACGCCCGCGCGCGGCGAAACCTTGCAGGCGGTGAAGCGGCATCGTTTCGCCGATCCCTTGCGCGATCCCGGCGAAGCCGATCTCACCGCGCATGTCGATTTTTGCGGCCTTTCCCGGGCGGCGCGCGCGGCGGGCGCTAGAGCTCATGGCCCCGTGCCGCAAGGCGAATGGCTGGCCCGTCTCGGTATCCATGAACGCGCTGCGAAGTTGCGGCGCCATGCCGGCGGGCGTCAAACGGCCGCCATCGATTCCGCCCTCCTGCGTCTCGCTGGCGGAGGCTCCGGCGCAACGGACATGGCGAGGCTCTTCAAGGCGCTCGCGGTGACCCAGCCGGGCCTTTGCCCGCCCGGCTTCGAGACCGCATCGCCATGATGCAGCAAACCGCGACGCCGCTGCGCGCAAGCATTCTTGACGCGCCGGGGCTGACCCATGGATTTTTCACCCGGCAGGGCGGCGTCTCCACTGGAGTCTACGCATCGCTTAACGGCGGCGTCGGCTCGCAAGACGATCCGCACTCGGTTGCCGAAAACCGGCGCAGGATGGCGGCTCATCTTGGCGTCGATCCGGCGCATCTCCTCGCGCCTTACCAGATTCATTCGCCAAAGGCACTGATCGTGATGCAAGCCTTTGTCAGGCGCCCGCGTTGCGATGCCCTGGTGACGTCCGTGCGAGGTCTAGGACTCGGCGTCACCGGCGCCGATTGCGGCATGATTCTGTTCGCCGACCGGGGGGCGCGGGTGATCGCGGCCGCCCATGCCGGGTGGAAAGGGGCACTCGATGGCGTGCTGGAGGCCACTCTCGAAGCGATGGAAACGCTGGGCGCGCGCCGGGCCTCGACGGTCGCGGCGTTGGGTCCGATGATCTCGTGGAACAGTTATGAGGTCGGTGCCGGATTTGCCGATCGATTCATCGCGGCCTCGCCCGGCCATGCGCGCTTCTTTTCGGCTTCGGCGCGCGACGGGCATTTCATGTTCGATCTGCCGGGCTTTATCGCGGTGCGGCTACGGCTTGCGGGCATTGGGTCATTCGAGGACTTGGCCCGCGACACCTATGCCGAGCCCGAAAACTTCTATTCCTACCGCCGTTGCGTGCATCGAAACGAGCCCGATTATGGCCGCCAGCTCGCGGCGATCGCGCTTCTCTGACTCACTTTAGGCGGCCGCTTTTTCAATGATCGAGTCCGGCGCCGCCTTGGGCTCTGCGGGCGCGCCGACCCATTCGGAATTGGCCGGGATTTGCTCCCCCTTCATCACGAGGGTCAGGGGCCCCAATCGCGCGTAGTCGGAAACAATCGTGTCGTAAAGCACGGTGGAACCCGCACCGACGGTTACGCCGTTGCCGACGAAGACCTTGCCGACCTTCATGACGCGATCCTCGTAGAGATGTGTTTGCAGCGCGCACAGATCGTTCAAAGCCGCGTGATCGCCGATGCTCACGCAGTCGAATTCGGTGATGTCGGTCATGTCCATGTAAACGCCGCGTCCGATTTTCGTACCGAACAGACGCATGAGCCAAGGGAGGAATGGCGTGCCGCGCAAATGATCGAGCAAAACCTTGCCGGCTAGACCCCAATAGATGACCGCAACCGCCTCGGTCCGCATCGCCCACCAGGACCACATCGGTTTGACCATCGGCTCGTAGCGTCCCATCGTTATCCATTTCAAGGCGATGACCACCAGTGTCATGATCAGGCTAATGCCAGCCGAGGCAAGCATGAACTGCCACAGCACCTCGAAATATTTGCCTTCGAGCACGCTCGTGCTGAACCATTCGACTGCCCATGTTCCAAAGCTAATGAATAGCATGATCGGCAGGGAAATCGTGATCGCCTCGAAGCCGGCGCGCGCCAATTTTTTCCAGCGTGGCGGCTCGTAGGTCCAGTTCCACCCGCCGCCATCGAACCTCTGTCGGACTGGCAGCTTGATCGGCGGCGATCCGAACCAAGTATCGCCCGTCTGCATCAAATGGTTCGCGGGCGGCTTCGACTTGATGCCGATCAGCGCGCCCCCCGGAATTTCGGCCCCGGCGGGCACCACGGCGCTATTTCCGACGAAAACGCGCGGACCCGTCTTGACGCGTTTCAAATACATCCAGCCGTTGCGGATCTCTTCGTCGCCAAGGATAACTTCATCGGCGATGAAGCATTTCTCGCCGATCTCGACGAGATCGTAGCGGCCGGACAGATTCGTCGAAATTTCCGCGTCCTTGCCGATCTTGGCGCCCATCAGCCGGTACCAAGCGCGCATATAGACCGTCGCGAACAAG
>DASYNQ010000035.1:0-13746 GCA_036008425.1 Methylocella sp.
GAGGCTCAACTGGAGCCTGCAAGATTGTTGCCTCATGTCGCTGCATGGACGCGGCTTCGAGCGGATTATTCCGGTGCTGCAACCCAGCTCGAAAATCCTGTGCCTGTCATGGGACGAGACGACGCCGCCGCGCCTTGCAAAACTCCTTTGCGAGAGAGGCCTCGGCCAATCGCGGATCGTCGTGATGGAGGCGATGGGAGGCCAACGGGAGCGCACGCGGGCCGCCACCGCCGAGGCCTACAGCATGGAGGGAATCGATCCCTTGAATCTTGTCGCGCTCGAAATTGCCGCGACGCCACAATCGCGCATTCTTCCAGTCGCCAATGGTCTTGCCGATTCCTGGTTCGAAACCAATGGCCAGCTCACCAAGCGCGAGGTTCGCGCCGTGACGCTCTCGTCGCTGGCGCCAAGGCGCGGCGAGCTTTTGTGGGATGTCGGAGCGGGGTCCGGATCGATCGCAATCGAATGGCTGCTCAGCGACCCCGCCAACCGCGCGATAGCGATCGAGGCGCGGGCCGATCGCGCGAGCCTAATCAGGCGCAATGCCGAAAACCTCGGCGTTCCGTATATCGAAATTGTAACTGGGAAGGCGCCGGAGGCTTTTGCGAATCTGGCGCGACCCCAGGCGATTTTCGTCGGCGGCGGCGCAAGCAATGCAACCCTCCTCGACGCCGCCTTTGACGCTTTGCCCCCCGGCGGCAGGCTTGTCGTCAATGCGGTGACGCTAGAGGCCGAGGCGGAACTTATCCGCCGGTTCAAGGCGCGGGGCGGCGAGCTTCTGCGCATTGAAATAGCGCGTGCAAAACCTTTAGGGTCGTTCCAAGCCTCGCGTCCGGCTCTGCCGGTCACGCAATGGTCGGTGACGAAGCGGTGATCGCCATCGGGCGCGGCGCCCGCGCAGTTTGTTCCAGATCGTCCCTTAGGCGTCGCACCATTCCAGGCTTCATCTCTCCGTCATAGGGCTTTCGTGATGGCTCATGGGAGTACCGTGCTTGGAGCCGCCATCAACATCGCCCGCGCACTGTGCTCTTCGTTCTCCGTATAAGGTATCCATTTCGTGTGAACGTCGTGGGATGCGATACCCTCATACACGCCGTTCACGCTTACCGGCACTTTTGTCCCTGAAGCAAAAGTACCCATTCCCTTCACCCTGAAAGGAAGAGTAATCGTGCTTTCGCTCCATGTGACCTGCCCGATGACGCCTTTCCCTGGCTGCACCACGACCGGCAGGCTAATCGTCTTTGTCTCCGAGTTTGTCTTTGTCTCATTCCATTCGAACCCTTGCGTTAGTTCCGCAGACGCTTCCACCTTCCCCTCGACTATGCTCGGAACGCCGCATTTAAAAGTCGTTTTTGTTCCTATCTTGAGAGTGGTTGACGTCTTCCAGCCCTTTGCCGTTGTCTCGGTATAGGATAGGGTTAACGTCACCGATTGATTGATATCAGTCTTATTTACTGCGGTGTTCGAAGCAGCACGTTTTGGCTCACCGTTTGGCTTTACTATTGCGTTTTTGAGATCATACTCCATCTTAGTGAGTGCGATATTCTTTTGGTCTAGCCTGTCAGTTGGGCCGGTCTTAAATGCCGGACTCTCGTTAATATCCCCATTAGGCTTTATGCAAAAGTTCCCGTCATCCTGCATTACTGCCCAATAGGGTTTGCCTGGGACATTCGTACCCGTAGCCCAAAGGGCAACCGCGCCCGCGTATACAACGAAATTTCCGTCGTCCTGCATGACTGCACTAAACGTTCCAGGGAGCGTGACTGACGGTGCGCTTAGCGATGCTCGGTAACCCTTTACACCGTACAGATTCCACATCGATACACTGCCCGGATTACTACTTTCCCACCAGTCTCCTCTATAAATGACGAAATTGGCGTCCTCCTGCATAACTGCATAAAACAGGCCGTTTTTCGATCGAAGATACTCGTTAGTGTTTAGCCTTTCGCCGGAACGCAAACACCATTCCCGATGTGCCATCGTATCCATCCTTTCGATCCTGCCCACCGGGCCGCCGTCGCCCGTTCGCCGGCAGGATTTCCACTCAAGACGGTCAAGAGCTTATGTTGGTTGGTAGCGGGCAGTCAAGCAGAAGGCAGGGGCGCGGAACCCGCGTAGACGGTCTCGGGGTTGGTTGAACTCTGCCAGGCATTTCTTATCCGGACGTGGCGAGGCTTCCGGCGTACCGGTTCGGGCCCATGAGCCGATTGCAAAAAGTCGGGCCAGGGTTCATGAATTGCATGCTAGGCCTGCCGCCCGCGGCCGTTGGGAGCCCCGAAAGCGCACAGCATGACACTTTCAGAACCCGGCCAGTTTCTCCGGCACGATTGGACCACGGATGAGATAGTCGCAATTCACGATTTGCCGCTGCTCGATCTGATCGCCGAGGCGAACCGCGTTCACCGGCATTTTCACGACGTCAGCAACGTCCAAAAGGCGAGCCTCCTCAGCATCAAGACCGGCGGCTGCCCGGAGGATTGCGCCTATTGTCCGCAATCCGCGCATCATCGCGAGGTTCACCTCGGCAAAGTCGATCTGATGGAAACCGGCGCCGTGCTGGCCGCCGCCGCCCGCGCCAAAGCCGCCGGAGCCGATCGTTTTTGCATGGGTGCGGCCTGGCGGAATGTGCGCGATGGGGAGGCATTCGACACGGTGCTCGAGATGGTGCGCGGCGTTCGCGCGCTCGGGATGGAAGCTTGCGTGACGCTCGGCATGTTGAACGCTGCCCAGGCAGAGCGGCTGAAAAGGGCGGGGCTGACGGCCTATAATCACAATCTCGACACGAGCCCCGAATTCTATCCAACCATCGTGACGACGCGAACTTATGAGGACAGGCTCGCAACCTTGCGGGCGGTGCGGGCGGCCGGGCTGCAAATGTGCTGCGGCGGAATCATGGGAATGGGAGAGACCGTCAGGGACCGGGCATCCATGCTGCAAATATTGGCTGCCTTCGATCCGCATCCCGAAAGCGTGCCCATCAATGCGCTGGTTCCGGTCGCGGGCACCCCGCTCGGGCAAAGGGAAAGAATCGACGCAATCGATTTCGTGCGGATGATCGCCGCCGCGCGGATCGTTCTCCCGGCTGCAAGAGTCCGCCTTTCCGCCGGCCGCTCCGTTTTGAACCGCGAGGCGCAAATACTTTGCATGGTCGCGGGAGCGAATTCAATCTTTTATGGCGAAGCCTTGCTGACGACGCCCAATGTTGCCGAAAACGAAGACGACGCGCTGTTTGCCGCGCTCGCGCCGCCGCGCGGAAAAATCCGTCCGTCCTTGAACATCGAGATGGTTCCGGAAACATGAATAAAAGGCTCGCCAAAATTGCCTTTTTGGTTTTGGCCTTGCCAGCCGCCGCCGCCGCGCTCGTCTGGGCCCGCCACGCGTACGTTTTGGCCCGGTACGAAAACCAGCGTGCACTTGCTCATCAACCGGAGGCAATCCAAAAGACTCTCGAAAGGATCAAGCTCCCGCCCGGGTTCAAGATCCGGCTTTACGCGCTGGTGCCCGGCGCGCGTCACATGGCGGTTGGCCCGCAAGGCAAGGTCATTTTCGTCGGCACATTCGAGACCAAGGTTTATGCGGTGACTGTTGACGCCGCCTCGGAGGTCGCGGGCGGGGTCTCGGAATTTGCCCCCGCGATCGAGATGAATGTGCCGAACGGAGTTTGTTTCGCCAAGGACGGAGTTCTTTTTGTCGCCGAAATGAATCGGGTTCTATCTTTCCCCCGCGCCGAGGCGGATTACCAGGACCCTTCGGTCAGGGCCAAGGCCATAGTCGCGCAAGACAAGCTCATTCCGGTCGAGGACGCGCGCCCCCCGCATAACGCGCGGGTCTGCCGCGTCGGCCCCGACGGCAAGCTCTACATAGCCTTGGGGCAACCTTACAACGTGCCGCCGAAAACGAAGATGGGCGAGTTTAACGAATGGGGAATCGGCGGAATCATCAGAATGAATCTGGACGGCACCGGCCGAGAAGTCTTCGCACGCGGCATTCGTAATTCGGTGGGCATGGATTTCAATCCGAAAGACGGGATCTTATGGTTCACCGACAATCAGGTCGATCGGATGGGCGACGACATTCCGCCGGAGGAATTGAACCGCGCGCCCACGGCCGGCCTTAATTTCGGCTTTCCCTGGTACGGCGGCGGCCACATCCGCACCAAAGAATACAAGGATGAGACGCCGCCGGAAGGCCTCGTGTTTGCCGAGATCGAAACCCCCGCCCATGCCGCCGATCTCGGCATGATTTTTTTTACGGGCACAAACTTTCCGGCAAAATACAGGGGCGGCATTTTTTTCGCCCAGCACGGGTCGTGGAACCGCACGGTTCCCATCGGCGCGCGGGTCAGTTTTGCCTCGCTGAAACCCGATGGCACGGGCGACAAGGCGGAAGTTTTCGCGGAGGGCTGGCTCAACGAAAAGGGCGCCTACGACGGACGGCCCGTGGACGTCGCCGAATTGCCCGACGGATCCCTGCTCGTCTCCGACGATTACGCCGGGGCCTTGTACCGGATCACCTATGAAGGGGACCGGCGACCCTAAATAATCCTTGCCACCGGGTCCTTCCATCGGCGCGCCGCCAAGGTGCGCAACAGCCCGAAGCTGGAAAGAGGCCGGCTTGACAGATGATATAATTGATTACAATGATTTCATGATTTCCATGAGCAGCATCACGATCCGCAATCTTGATAGGGCGGTTAAGGAGCGCCTGCGTGTCCGCGCGGCGGAGCACGGTCACTCCATGAGGCCGAGGCCCAGGCGCATCCTGCAGGCGGCGTTGAGTGGGTCGCGACAGCCTTCAGGCAGCAATCTTTATGAGCGCATCCACGCGCGCTTCGCGCCGCTTGGCGGCGTCAATCTGGACCTACCCTGGCGCGAACCCGCCCGCGAGCCGCCCCGCTTCGACTGATGTTCGTTCTGGACACCAACATCATCTTGTCCGCCATGATGGCCCAAACCCAGCGCCGGAGTTGGCGGCGTTTGTATCTGGACAGCCCGTGGAACTGCTGTTCTCCGCTTCCATCTGTCAGGCGGAGGTCCTCTCCGGCATCGCGATCATGCCGGAACGCCGCCGCCGCCTCGACCTCGAAGCCGCGGCACACGCCCCATGTTCCTGGAGGATTTCGTGCGCCGCGTGCTCTCCTTCGACATGGAGGCGGCCATCGCCTACGCGGATGTCTTCGCGGCCCGCAGGCGGGCAGGGCGGCCGGTGGCGATTGTCGATCTCATGATCGCCGCTGTCGCCTATAGCCGGAATGCAAGCGTCGTCACCCGCAACACCGCCGATTTCGAGGCGTGCGGCGTCGCCATCGTCAATCCGTGGAATGGGCAGCCATGTCCATAATGACGGCTGCGGATCGCAGGGCGGGGTTAGTCGCGGCCTTCCGGCTGAGACGAGGCGCGGCCGTCCCCATGAAGAACTACGCTAACCGCCTTTGTTTGATCTCGTCCTGTGGACTGGACGCATATTGGCCGGTCACTTCGAATCGACGTCGAGCACGGCGATCCGGATCATGTTGGTCGCGCCAGGCGTGCCAAACGGAACGCCGGCAACGATAATGATGCGATCTTGCGCTTTTGCAAAGCCCTCGCGTCCGGCCAATTTGCAGGCGCGCTTTGCCATGTCGTCGACGTCATGTGCGTCCTTGGTGACGACCGCATGGACGCCCCAAACGAGAGCGAGACGGCAGGCCGTCTCCCGGTTTGGCGTGAGGGCGAGAACCGGCGCTTCCGGCCGCTCCCGGGCGATGCGAAACGCCGTCGCGCCGGAAGACGTCCAGGCGACAATCGCCTTCAGATCGAGTGTTTCGGCGAAATTTCGCGCCGCGACGGCGATCGCGATCGCATCGGCATTCGTCGCTTCGGGAGGAGCGCGCTGCGCATTGATGATACTTCGGTAATAAGCATCGCGCTCGACCTCCTCCGCGATTCTGTTCATGGTCGCGACGGCTTCCACGGGATATGAACCAGCCGCGCTTTCGGCGGAAAGCATGATGGCATCGGCGCCTTCGAAGACCGCGGTCGCGACATCCGAAACCTCGGCGCGTGTCGGGACCGGCGCGTTTATCATCGATTCGAGCATCTGCGTCGCGACAACGACCGGCTTGCCAGACAGGCGCGCCATGCGATTGATCCGCTTTTGCAAACCCGGAACCTTTTCGAGCGGCATCTCGACTCCGAGGTCGCCGCGCGCGACCATTAAAGCGTCGGAAATCTCCACGATCTCGTCAAGGCGCGAGATGGCCTGCGGTTTTTCCAGCTTCGCCATCACCAGCGCGCGGCCCAAGGTCAGCTTCTTGACCGCGGCGACATCGTCCGGCCGCCGCACGAAGGAAACAGCGACCCAATCGATGCCGGCGTCGAGCCCTGCCTCAAGATCGGCTTGGTCCTTTTCGGTGATCGACGAAACCGGGATTTCGGTGTCCGGCAGACTGATTCCCTTATGGTTCGATATCTCTCCCGCGATATCGACGATGGCAACGGCGTGGGTGGCGCTGGCCTCGGAGACACGAAGCCGCACCTTGCCATCGGCGATGAGGATGGCGTGGCCTGGCTTCAAGGAGCGCAAAATTTCGGGATGCGGAAGCTCCACCCGGTTTTGATCCCCAGCTGCGGGATCCGAGTCGAAAATAAAATTGGCTCCCTTGACGAGTTGGACCGCGCGGTCCTTGAAGGTGCCGATCCGCGGTTTGGGACCTTGGAGATCGAGAAGAATGCCAATCGGGCGTCCGGATTCTTCCTGGAGCGCCCTGATCATTGCAATCTGCCCGCGCATCTGATCATGCGTGGCATGGCTCATATTGATGCGAAAGAGATCGGCGCCGGCATGAAATAACGCCGATATCGTTGCTGGAGTTGCGGACGCCGGTCCAAGCGTCGCAATAATCTTGCACCGGCGCAGCCGCCGCATTTCAGCCTCGTCAAGGGATCAGGGATTTGGCGGGCCTTGCGTCGAATCGGTCAATTGAACGGTCCAGTTCTTGGCTTCCTTGCCCGTATCGACTTCGAAAAAGCCGGTTCTGTCGAAACCACGCACGAAGCAATCTTCCCGCCCAATGATGCGGAATTCACGGTCGCGGGTGCACATGAAAGCCTTGCCCTTCCATTCGCCGCCATGCTCGTCCATCGCGTAGACATAGTAGTACTCGGCCGCGAGGGCGCCCCGCACCAATGTCTCGCAACCGCTTGGTTTTAAATTCCACCAGCCCTCGCTGACCCACGTCTCGCCATCGGTATAGGCAAGAGAAACACTCACCCGGCTGGCGGAATTGTTGCAGAGACGAAAGTCCGCGCGCACCGGAGCAGCTGAACCGGCCAATACGGAGATCACCATCGCGGCGGCAATAATCGCTCGCTTCATCGACGTCAAGAATGCTGCCGTTACCGTCTTTGGCTATCTCGGAACCGCCCATCCGGCAGCGACAACCGAATGGAGCGCGATCCCGTCTCTCCGTCTCCCTAACGCATGATCCTTGCCATGGGAAGGCGATTTCGCGACGACGAATAACGAAAGACGGCGAACCGGCAAGCGACGCCTCCGGCGCCCGCTGAAACAGGCGATTTTGTGTCCCAAAGTTGCAACGTTTTTAGTGAGCCGATAAATGCGAGCCCTTTGCAAAATTCATTGTCCGCGTTCCGGACATTTGTTTTAAGGGTGCCCAGTTTCGCCTGCCCAAGTTCGCCTTGCTTAGCAAGACGAACGGTGCCAGAATGCTGACGTGGTTAATCTCGGACAAAAGGATCGACCAATGGGAGAGGAAAAGACGCAGTTTACCATAGATCTCGGTGAGATAGAGCTGACCGATGAGGAGGTCAGCAATTTGGGGAATGAGCTTGTTAAGCTGGCAATCGAATCGGTGCGTAAAAAGAGCGGCTCCGCGGCGATATTAAAAGAACCGTACGTCCGGGTTTTACACGTTAAAGCTATCCACACTAAAGCTATCCACGCGTGAGCTGATTTGTGCCTGAGCAGAGGCTACCGATCCCGTACTCGGCGCTTCCATCCAGCCTGATCGACGCAGTCAGGGTGCCGATCGATACCTACATTATTAAGGTAGCAAGCCGGTGCAACCTCAACTGTACGTATTGCTATGGTGACGAGAGTTATCAACTCCAGCCCTACCGGATGAGTTCTGCAACAGTATTGGCTTTTCTTTCGCGAGTAGCAAGCTACTGTCTCGAAGAGCACCTCCAGGAGATCCTATTCATTTTCCACGGAGGGGAACCCCTGCTCGCCGGCAAGGACTTCTTCCGCGAGTTCGTGACAGTTGCGTCGGCCAGCCTAGGAATTCAAGTCAAGCCGACCTATGCGCTTGAGACAAATGGCACCCTCCTGACGAGCGAATGGCTCGACCTGTTCCGCGAGTTGGATATTAGCTTTGGCATCTCTCTCGACGGTCCTGCAGCCATAAATGATCGCAATCGGGTCAATCACGCGGGTGCCGGCTCCTATTCTAAGGTACGCCGCGCTCTGGATGCAGTGCTTGCTGACAGACGTCTCGACCAATTGTTTGGCGGCGTCCTGACGGTAATCAACCTCGCAGCGGAGCCACTTGACCTCTATCACCACTGGCGGGAAATCGGAATACGCCGATGCGATTTCCTACTTCCCGACGGCACGTACGATAACCTCCCTCCCGGGTTGTCGCCTGACGGACTCCAAACGCCCTACGCAGACTGGCTAATCGAGATTTTCGACGAATGGTTCAAGAAAGAGGACACGACGCTCTCCATCCGTATCTTTGAGAACATCATAAAGCTTCTGTTCGACCCAGAAGCCGGCAACGACGCCTTGGGAGGTGGCCAGAGTGGACTGTTAGTCGTCGAGACAGATGGTGGGATGGAGCCTCTTGACGTTCTCAAGATATGCGGCTCGGAGTTCACCAAACTTGGGCTGAATGTCGCACGGAATGAGATCCGCGAAGTTCATTCGGCCGACCTAATGCATCTTTATCAACTCGGGGCGACAGGCATCTGCAACACCTGCCGGGCCTGTCCGGTCGTCGCAGTGTGCGGCGGCGGCTATCTCCCGCATCGGTACAGCTCGCGCTGCGGCTTCGCGAACCCGAGCGTTTATTGCCGTGATCTCATGAAGCTCATCACTCACGTGCGAGACCGAGTGTTGGCTGCCATTCCGCAGCACACATGCCAAAAGCTCCGGTTGCGGACGCTTTCATACGAGGAGGCTTTGGTCCTGCGGGTGCCTGGTGAATTGACCGGGGGGAGGCCCGACGCGAAGCCCTAGCCAAGCCAAGCCAAGTGCATGAAATCTCGGAACTTTTGGACCCCGCGCGACGGGAACCTCGTGTTCTTCGAGCCTTCGTCACTAGGGCCCTCTCCCGGAAGCGTCGCTCGGAAGCGACGAAATCAACAATTGGGCATTTGTTTTTAGGGTTGATCGCGGGCCGCCAATAGGGCATAGGTCGCGGCTTCGTTTCCAACCGGCTCCGAGGGCCGGTTGTTTTTTGGGAACCCTCCGATGAAAGTCCGCAACTCATTGAAATCCCTGCGCACGCGCCACCGCGCCAACCAGCTGGTGCGACGCAAGGGCAGAGTGTACATCATCAACAGGACACAAAAACGTTATAAGGCGCGGCAGGGCTGATGTTGGTAAGGGCCCCGCGCCGCCCGGCTTTTTTAGGTTGAAGCTCGTGCGCGCATATCTCCTCTATGCGGCAGGCTTGGCTGCCGTGATGGTATCAGGCGATCATGTCCTGGCCCAATCTTACGCGGAAGCCTACGGAGCTCCGCCGGGCCAGGCGGGACCTCCCGGCCTGCCGGCGCAGCCACCCGAGACGGCGCCAAAATCCGGGGTTGCCGAGGCCAAGCGGCTAAAGCAAGCCTTGGCGCCGAAGCCCGCGCCGGAGGCCATGCGCAAGCAAATGCTCGATAGGCTGTTTGACCGTCTGCGCAACGCCGATGACCAAGGTGACGCGCAGCGTATCGCCGCATCCGTCGAGCGCGTCTGGCTCCAATCGGATTCGGACACCGCAAATCTGCTCATGCAACGGGCAACGGTTTCCATGCAGGCGTGGCAATATCCGCTGGCGCTTTCGCTTTTCGACAAGCTTGTCGCGTTAGAGCCCGATTGGGCCGAAGCCTGGAATCAACGGGCGACAGCAAGGTTTCTCGCCGGCGACGCGGATGGCGCGATGGCCGACATCAACCAAGTCATGAAGCTGGAACCGCGCCATTTTGGCGCGCTCGCTGGCATGGGCATGATTTTACAAGGGGCCGGTCTCGAGAAAAGTGCCTTGGAGATCTTCAAAAAGGCGCTCGGGATTTATCCGCTTGAGCCAAATATTCAAAAACTCGTCGAAAAGCTCACGCTCGAAATCGAAGGCGAGGATATTTAAGAATTTCACGACGAAGGAAAACTTGGCGTGAAGGCGGAGGCAAAAACCCGCGCGTTGTTACGTCGGCTTTTGTTGTTCGGCTTATCCCTGGTTGCCGCCGTAGCCTTTTTCGATGCCGGGCCGGCCGAGGCGCAATATATAGGTGTCGGACCCGTGGGGATCTATCTCGGCGGTCACGGGCACTACCGAAGGAGTCATCGCCGCTCGCATCGCCACTATCACCGCCACGCCACGTATCATGGGAGGCATTATGGTTCGTATCGGTACGGGCATCGGTTTGACGGCGGCGGACATGACGTGCAAGCCAAAAACCTTTCATCTCTGCTTTCTAAGCAGCAGGAATTGACCGTGCAACACTCCCTACTTTCTGAATGGCAAGAATTGAACGCGCAATGCCGAGGTGGCCCTAGTAATGACTCCGCGACTAGCGTCGCGTGCAATAAAAGATCGGCTCTAGATCAAGTCTTGATCAAACACGGTTGCGCGTACCAACTGACATCGCGTGATCGCCCGGGCGATTATTGGACATGTCCGTATATAGAGAATTGGATACGCGCGGCGACTGCCAAACCCTCCATCAGGCATCTGCTATCTGAATGGCAGGAATTAAACGAGCAATGCCGAGGTGGGCACGGCGATGACCCCGCGACTGACGTCGCGTGCAGTAAAAGATCGGCTCTAGATCAAGTATTGATCGTCAAAGGTTGTGTGTACCAGACCAAAGAGCATCCGCTTGATTATTGGATTTGTAAGGATTGAAGGCCCGGCTCGGGATTTTTTCCGCTTGAGCCAAAAATTCAAATACTCGTCGAAAAGCTCACGCTCGAAGCCGAAGGACAGGATATTTAGAGCCCGGATCTTGTTCCGAACGTTCGGGCTCTCGGGATCGTCCTCTAGCCCGCGTCGGACCAATCGCCGGAAAGTTCGCGGCGGGCTTTGTCCAGTTCGTCGCTATAGCGGCGTAAAACATGCGCCTCGGTCAAAAGTCCGATGACGTGCCGCTCTTTCTCGTTGTCGAGGACGGCCAGCGCCTCGATTTCGGTTTGCTCGAAAAAGTGCGCGGCAATCCTGATGTTCATCTCCGGCAGCAAAAATGCATCTGGCGAACGCGCCAGCTTGCCGAGACTGGTTGCGCCCGCATTCGCGCCCACTCCAGAAAGATGCACATCGGGAACGAATGCCATTCCCGCGTAGCCGCCCGATGGGCCGATCACGGCGACCCATTGGTTGGTGGACTGCGCCGGAAACTCTTCCACGAAGCGGTCGACGGTCATGTCAAATCGCGCCTTCGGCACGTCGGTTCGCATGAGGCGGCCGACCGTCAGATCGCGGATCCAGCCAACATCCTGGGCGCTGCGAATCGACTCGCCGCGCAGATGCAATCGCCAAGTCGCGAAGGAATAGCCAAACGCGCGTCGCACGATAATCGATACGACGCTCGCAACGGCCAGCATTACGAGGCTGAGTGGGAAATCGCCCGTCGTTTCCAACGCCAGAAAACTCATCGCCAGCGGCGCGCCGATGATCGCAACGGCAAGCGCCGCCATCCCGACAAGGGTGCAGACGGAAACGTCCGGCGCCAGAGACGGATCGATATATTCAACCCCGGAGAAATAGACCTGGCCAATCATGCCGCCAAGGAACAGGGAGGCAAAGAAAAGCCCGCCGCGAAAGCCAGTGCCGAGCGAGACCACCGATGCGGCGGCCTTCAATAGAAGTGTCGCGAGGATTACGTCCGACGGACCAGCGTTTGGCTCAAAAAGCTCGAACAAGGCGCCGTGGCCGGAGGCCAGCACATGCGGCGTCACAAGCGCGAGAAGCCCGACGATGATTCCGCCGATCGCGGGTTGAAGCGGGTGCGGAAGTGCAATGCGTGCGCAGAGCGCCTCGACAAATGCCACGGCACGCATCATGCCGATCCCGAATAGTGCGCAACCGATCCCAAGCAGAAGCAGAAGTCCCATATCCGCCTGGGAAAGGGCCGAGTTGAACGTCATTGGGCTCATGAATTCGCCGCTTGCGCCAAACGCCTTGGAAACGAGAACCCCGCAGACTGCCGCTGCGCCGACCGGGGCAAGAACGAATGGCGTATAGGTCCCCAAAATGAGTTCGAACGCATAGAACGCGCCGGTCAGGGGCGCGCCAAATGCCGCGCCAATGGCGCCCGCAGAACCACACGCGACAAGCGTGCGCATGTCGCTGCGCCGCAGCCGGAAGGCCGTGCCAAGCCAAGATGCAAACCCCGAACCCATTTGGGTATAGGCCGCCTCCAAGCCGACCGATGCGCCAAAACCGTTCGAAACCACCGTTTGCGCGGCAATAACCGCGCTATCCGTAAGCGACATCCGGCCGCCTTGCAGCGCATTGGCCTCGATTGGATCGACCGGCCGCCGGGGCATCCATTTACGAACATAAATTCCGGAAATTCCGAGAACCAGACCGCCCGCGAGAGGAACAAGCGCCAGGGCTGGCGCATCGAGCGATACGAGGCTGCTCAAATGCCTCTGCCCGAAGAGCCAATAGTGCAGGAAGTCCGCGCAAGCGAGAAGCGCGGCCATGCAAAGACCCGCGATGCAGCCGGCGGCAACCGCGAGACCGATGAACCCCGCTTCGTTGCGCCGGACGAGCCTGCGTACATACAAGGGAATGCGGATCATCTCAAATTTCGAAATCGCGCACTCCTTCGGGCTGCGAGGCGACTGTCATTCCTTCATATCCTATTTCGAGCAAGCCCGCTTTTTGCGGGAATGCCGAGCAGGGTCGCGAGCCCCCGCGTGAAAACATTGCATGCGCGCGGGCGCGCCGCTATAAGTCCCGTGGCGTCCCTTCCGGCACCCCTGGAGGCGTGGGCGCACAATACGTTATCATCGCAATCTCAAGGACACTCGAATGGCCGGAACGAAATCCCTCACGGCCACCGCGCGGGAAGGGACAGGCAAGGGGGCCGCCCGCAGCGTGCGCCGTGCAGGCCGGATTCCAGGCGTGATCTACGGTGGCGGCGATGCCGCCGCGGCGATCTCGCTCGACTATCGCGAATTGAACAAGTTGATCTACGCCGGGCATTTCCTGACCACGATCTTCGAGCTCGATGTGGGCGGCGCCAAGCAACGGGTCATCCCGCGCGATTACCAGCTCGATCCCGTCAAGGATCAGCCGCTACATGTCGATTTTCTACGCCTGAAGCCGGGGGCGAGCCTGCGTGTCGAGGTGCCGGTGCATTTCATCAATCAGGATATCTGCCCCGGCCTCAAAACGGGCGGCAGCTTGAACATCGTGCGTCACGCGATCGCAATGCGGGTGCCGGTGGATGCCATTCCCGAGGCGGTCGTCGCCGATCTCGCGTCTTTGCAAATCAACGACTCGGTGCACATTGCCGCGATTCCCCTGCCGGACGG
>DASYNQ010000036.1:0-7725 GCA_036008425.1 Methylocella sp.
TTTCATGGAGGACCTGGGCGCCGATTCTCTCGACACGGTCGAGCTCGTCATGGCGTTCGAAGAGGAGTTCGGCGTCGAGATTCCGGACGATGCCGCCGAAACCATCGTGACGGTCGGCGACGCCATCAAGTTTCTTGAGAAGGCATCCGCTGCTTGATTTCTTTCAAGCACGTACGGCCAGGCATCAAAGTGACTTAGTAGGAACGGATGTTCCCACGCTCCGGCGAAGGGGCGCAATGCTTTCAACGCCTCCGCGGGGAGCGCCGGCGCGATGGGCCGCTCCTCCAATGAACGCCGGTGCGATGGGGGGCGGCAACGGCGGCAGGAATAGTCGCAAGGTCGTTGAGATGCGCAGGGTAGTCGTCACGGGTCTCGGCATGGTCTCGCCGCTCGCCTGTGGAGTCGAGCCGAGTTGGAGCCGTTTGTTGGCGGGCCAAAGCGGCGCCCGCCGCATCGAAGAGTTCGACGTCTCCGATCTGGCTTGCAAGATCGCCATGCCGGTGCCGCGTGGCGACGGCGACAACGGGAGCTTCAACCCCGACCAATGGATGGAGCCGAAAGAACAGCGCAAAATCGATGACTTCATCCTTTACGCTGTCGCGGCGGCGGCGCAGGCGCTCGCCGACGCGGGCTGGAAGCCGGCCACCTATGAAGAGCAGATCAAGACCGGCGTTCTTATCGGCTCTGGGATCGGCGGCCTCGGCGGCATCGCCGAGACCGCGATCGTCTTGAAGGAAAAGGGCCCGCGCCGCGTTTCGCCCTTCTTCATCCCCGGCCGGCTGATCAATCTCTCTGGCGGCTATGTCTCAATTCAGCATGGCCTCAAGGGGCCGAACCATTCGGTCGTTACCGCGTGCTCGACCGGGACTCATGCGATCGGGGACGCAGGGCGCCTGGTCGCCCTGGAAGATGCCGAAGTCATGGTCGCTGGGGGCGCCGAATCGGCGATCAATCGCATCGGCATCGCCGGATTCGCTGCGTGCCGGGCCCTCTCCACGAATTTCAACGACCGGCCGAAGCAAGCCTCGCGGCCCTACGATAAGGACCGCGACGGTTTCGTCATGGGCGAGGGCGCCGGCTGTATCGTCCTCGAAGCCTATGAACACGCCAAGGCACGCGGCGCCAAAATTTACGCCGAACTTGTTGGCTACGGCATGTCGGGGGACGCTTATCACATCACCGCGCCCCAGGAGAGCGGCGATGGCGCCTGCCGGGCCATGGCGGCGGCGATCAAGCGGGCCGGGATTTCAGCGGGCGACATCGACTATATCAACGCGCATGGAACCTCGACGCCGCTCGGCGACGAACTCGAGATTCGCGCCGTCGAGAGGATTGCGGGCAACAGCGGCCGGTCACTTTCATTGTCCTCGACGAAATCGGCGATCGGACATCTCCTCGGCGCGGCGGGTGCCGTCGAGGCGATTTTCTCGATTTTGGCGATCAGGGATCAAATCGTTCCGCCGACGCTCAACCTCGATCATTCATCGGTTGCCACGGAAATCGATCTCGTGCCACACAAGGCGCGCAAGCGCGAGGTCGAATTCGTTCTGTCGAATTCGTTCGGATTTGGCGGCACCAACGCCTGCTTGGTCTTCAAGCGTCCGCAATGACCGGCGGGTCAAAGTCGCGGCATGGCGGCCATATTGGAAATTCCGGCTCTGAACCCGATTTCGCCATATTTTCCGGGCGGAATAGGTAACATTCGTCAGTTCGCGGTCAGGGCATTTTGCCGCGAAGCGGAGCCCGGTTCGCATTAGGAAAATGCAAGATAGCAAACCTTTATACCAACAGCCGTGGGAAACGACCCATGGCATTCGAGCGTTTTCCCATGCGAAAAGGCTCTCGTGGCACATTCGTGGACTGAGTTGATGGACGGCACGCCTTCAAAACCGAACGGAAACGACGCGCCGGACCGGCCCGGTCAGACCCTTCCCGACGAGACCCCTCCGGGCGGCCGGTTCGCCAGCCAAAGAGTAACGCCGCAAAGCCCCAACGAGGCGTTGCAGCCCGCCGCCGCGCCGCCAATCCCGCCGAGCCGTAGGCGGCCCGCGCTTTCGGCGTTCAGCGGATTTCTCTCGTTTCTGTTGATCGCGGCGATCGCCTCCATGTCCGGGCTCGTCTGGACCCGCCACCGGATCGATGAACCTGGTCCGCTCGCCGCCAACAAGGTCCTCTACATCGCGCCCGGCACCGAGGTTCCCGACATTATTGCCGAACTTGATCGCGAGGGGGTCATCGACAGTCCGTTCATGCTCAACGCCGCGCTGTTGCTCGAAGGCAACCGTTCAAAGCTCAAGGCCGGCGAATATCTCTTCAAACAGAACGCCAGTCTGCGCGACGTGATCGACACGCTGATCAGTGGCAAGCAGGTGCTGCACGCCATTACAATCCCCGAAGGACTGACGAGCGAACAGATCGTCGAACGGCTCCGCGAAAACGACATAACGGTTGGCGACATCACGGACGTGCCGAAGGAAGGCAGCTTGCTGCCGGAGACCTACAAGGTCGCGCGGGACGCGGTCCGGGCGGACATCATCAAGCTAATGCAGGACGCTCAAAAGCGCGCCGTCGATCAGATTTGGTCGCGCCGGGCGAGCGGCCTTCCCTTGCGCTCGCCCTACGAGCTTGTCACCTTGGCCTCGATCGTCGAAAAGGAAACCGGCAAGGCGGACGAGAGGCCGCGGGTCGCAAGTGTTTTCGTGAACCGCCTGAGAAACAAGATGCGGCTGCAATCCGATCCGACGATTGTTTATGGCTTGGCCGGGGGCAAAGGCTCGCTGGGCAGAACGATCACACGCGCCGAGCTAGAAAAGCCTACCCCCTACAATACCTATTTGATCGACGGCTTGCCGCCGGGGCCGATCGCCAATCCAGGCCGCGCTGCGCTCGAAGCGGTTGCAAACCCATCCCGCACCCAGGATCTTTATTTCGTCGCCGATGGCACCGGCGGCCATGTTTTTGCGGAAACGCTCGATCAGCATAGCCGCAACGTGCAGCGTTGGCGCCAGATCGAGAAGGACGCGAAAGACAAGCAAGGGCAGCCAGCGCCCGACATGGACAAGACCGCGCCGGAAACGGCCCCGGCGGCAACTCAGCCCGGCGCCGGCCAGAAAAGCGAGAGCGGAACGCCGCCGTCCGTCTACGGATCACTGCCGGCCTCGCTCGACGCACCGCGAAGCGCGACGCCGGCTCCGCCATCCCTTTCCTACGCGCATGCCGCGTCGGCGATTGCGGGCGCGATGCGGGTCCCAGCTTCCAAGACCACCGCGGTGAAAACCACGGCAAATATAAGTGCCTTCACCTTGGGGCCTGGGCTTGACGAACTTGGCATTTCGATTGGAGGTGTTCGCTCTCCCGCCGCCGCGACGCTCGATGGTCCGATCGGCGCAGAGGATGCGGCAGATGCACCTGGCGGGGACGTCACTTTTCCCGTCGCGACCGGCGGCCAGGCCGAGTGGAAGGCACGCGTGTCGCGCCCTGGCCTCGCACCAGGGAGCGACGAATTGCCGGATAAGTCCGGATGGGCAGGAACCTCCCCTGCGCCGCAGCCACAAAACGACGGACGGCCCTTGCATGCGCGGGCCTTCGACGCATCCGAGGGAACCCCCCTCGACCCTCTCCGGAATAAGACCTACGATCTGAATTACGCCAAAACCGTGCCCGCGATTCAATAGGTGCGGTCGCGCAAAATTACCAAAGGCACCATTAAAGAAATCTTAAGGTCAAGCAAGAACGACCGATTATCAATGTAGTAAAGATCGTGTTCAAGCTCACTTTTCAGCTCTTCAAGCGTGGTCGATTCTCCGCCAAAGCCGTTCACCCAGGCCCAACCACACAAACCGGGCTTAACATTCTTGCGGCGTGAAAGCGACGGCAGCTGCTTGTCTATCAAGTCAAGCTCAGACGAAAGAAGAGGGCGTGGGCCAACGAGCGACAACTCACCCGACAAGACATTTAACAGCTGCGGCAACTTTTCGATACGCGCTCGGCGCAGAAATCGTCCTACTCGTGTCACACGAACATCCCGACTCTGCGTTATAGTCGGCCCGTCTCGGGGGACTGTCATCGTGCGAAACCGCAACAGCATCATGGTGTTGCGCTTGTGACCCTGCCTCTCCGCGACAACGAAAATAGGTCCGTCCGATTCGAACCTAATAGCAATGGCAGATAAAAGGAACAAAGGGCATTGGAAAATAAGTACGTTCGCGACTACGACGATGTCAAATGCGCGCTTGACGAACTCATAATATACGTCGTCCGTCAAGCCGCGTGACATTTTCCAAGAAGCTCGCAAGCAATCCAACGCTTCAATAAGCTTGCCAACTTCTCCCGGTATCTCCTCGACGTGGCTCCGCCACTCTTCCTCACGCCGCTTTCGCTGGTTTTCCGGCAATTGGCGGACAGCGCGTTGTATAAGATAGTTGATGAGCGAGGGCGTCCAAGCCTTGAACTCATCAGTGAGCTGTCTTGAGATAGCCGCCCCGAAAATCCCAAGGACAGCAAGAAAGAAGACACCGATCAACCCCACGCGAGACTCCCACTGGCAGGCGTCAAGTCGCGGACGACATCTTCAATCTTTTTCGCGCCTTCTGCGGTTGTGCGATAAAAGCGTCGGCGCGGCCTGCCTAGAGCGGAAGGGTCTTCGGTCTCCCATCGGCTTTGTAACCACCCCACTCCCTCAAGCCGGAAGAGAATTGGGTAGAGCGTTCCGGAAGGCAGTTTGGTGCGCTTTCCAATCTCCGCCCCTGATAGCTCATCCGAAGGGCAGGACATCAACGCACCGAGAACCTTGATGGTCTGCACCGAAAGTCTTGGTTGCTTATCCATGGTAGCAATATCTACATAGGGTCGGCGCCTATGTCAAGCCCCACGGCGAACTCCCGCGTCAGGCCGCGAGGGCCGCTTCGGGCGGCTTGAGCGCAAACCCGAGGCTTGCGGCAATTGCCGGATGTGTCACATGGCGGCGATGCACATTTAGGCCGCCGCGCAGGCCAGGGTTGTCGGCGATCGCGCCGAGCCCGCCGGCGGCAAGGGCAAGGCCGTACGGAAGCGCCGCATTGTTCAGCGCATGAGTCGATGTGAACGGCACCGCGCCGGGCATATTTGCGACGCAATAATGGACCACCCCGCCTTTGATGAAGGTCGGGGCGGCATGCGTCGTCGCATGCGAGCTTTCGAAACAACCGCCCTGATCAATCGCGATATCGACAAGAACGGCGCCTTGCTTCATGCGGCTCAACATTTGTTCAGTGACGAGCTTCGGCGCGGTGGCGCCCGGAATAAGCACCGCGCCGATCACCGCATCGGCGCACAAAACCGCATCCTCGATCGCCGCCGCCGAGGCAAACCTTGTCTTGGCCCGGCCTTGGAACAATTCGTCGAGTTGGCGCAGGCGCGGGAGCGCGCGATCGAGGATCGTCACATCGGCGCCGAGACCGGCCGCCATCCGTGCCGCTTGGGTTCCGGCAACGCCGCCGCCCAGAACAGCGACCCGCGCCGGCAGAACCCCTGGGACGCCCCCGAGCAAGATGCCGCGGCCGCCATTCTCGCGCCGCAGAGCCACGCCCGCCGCCTCGATCGCGAGCCGCCCGGCAATTTCGCTCATCGGCGCGAGAAGTGGCAGGCCTTGGCCGTCCGGCCCGGTAACGGTTTCATAGGCGACGGCGGTGCAGCCGGAAGCCAATAACCCTTTGGTCTGCGCGAGGTTAGCCGCCAGATGCAAAAATGCGAAAACGATCTGATTTTCGCGCAGCTTCGTCCATTCGCTCTCTTGCGGCTCCTTCACCTTTACGATCATTTCGGACGTGGCGAATATTTCGGCGGCGGTGTCTACTATTGTGGCCCCGGCCGCCATATAGGCCCGATCCGTGGCATTGATCCCGGCGCCGGCGCCGGTTTCGACGCTCAGCTCGTGCCCGGCGGCGGCGAATTCGCGGACTGACTCCGGGGTCAACCCGACCCGATATTCATGCTCCTTGATTTCCTTCGGCACGCCGATTCGCATTCGCCAGGCTCCAGATCAAAACGCCGCATATGCCCAATCCCCTTGGATGTGGTACGATTCATCTTGGAAAACAATCCGGCGACAGCGAGCACCCCGAAGCGGCTGGGCCAAAACCGGCGGGCGCAAGCCGACGGGACAAAGGGGATTAGTCACGCTCCCGTCTTCAATGACGAAGAAATTCCAGCGGCTGTTAGGTCAAGGAGGGGATGTTGAGTTCGCAAGCGGAAGGACGAAGGCTGGCCGTTGTCAAACGCGGAGCGGAGCCAAAACGCCGCATGAAAAGCAGTCCGACCGCGGCGAACCATATTCCGGCGCCGGTGGCGGCGGTACCGGAGGGGAGCGATCGTGCCGCGGTTTCGATCGAACTCGCCGCGCAGGTCGACACGCTCCAAGGAGCGTCCGCGCCGGCCGCGTCGATTCCGCCCACTGATGATCGCGACGAATCCGCCGCGCCGCCGCGCGGAGTTGCGCCATCGCCGCACCGCTTCATCAACCGCGAATTGTCCTGGCTCGAATTCAATCGGCGGGTCTTGCTGGAGGCCTCGAACCGCAATCATCCATTACTCGAGCAATTGCGGTTCCTGTCGATTTCCGCCGACAATCTCGATGAATTCTTCATGGTGCGGGTCGCCGGTCTTCGCGGCCAGATGCGCGCCGGAATCGCGGCGCCATCCGAGGACGGGCTTTCGCCGCCCGAACAGCTTGGCAAGATCCGCGAGCGCGTAAACCTTTTGGCGGCGGAGCAGCAGCGCCGCTGGCGAGAGCTACGCAAGGAGCTGCGAAGCACGGGAATAACGATCGTCGATCCGCCGGACCTCAACAAGGCGGAAACAGATTGGCTGCGCCAGCATTTCCTGACCCATGTTTTTCCGGTTCTGACGCCGCTTGCCGTCGATCCGGCGCATCCGTTTCCATTCATTCCCAATTTCGGCTTTACGATCGCGCTCGAATTGCTCGGGTCGAGCGACCACAAGAACCGCACGGCCTTGATCCGCCTCCCAGCCAAGATCGAACGGTTCATCCGCCTGCCCGACGAGCCTGGCGAGAAGGGCCAGCGCTTCGTCGCACTCGAAACCGCAATCGGCATGTTCACGCAAAGCCTGTTTCCCGGCTATCACGTGCGTGGTCACGGGCTTTTCCGGGTCATTCGCGACAGCGATCTCGAAGTCGAGGAGGAGGCCGAGGATCTGGTGTTGTTGTTCGAGAGCGCGCTGAAGCGGCGGCGCCGGGGTTCGGTCATCCGGCTCGAATTCGACAGCAGCATGCCCGAGGAGCTGCGCGGATTTGTCGCCGAGGAACTCGATGTCGTGGGAGACGAGATTTTTATCCTGGACGGGATGCTGGCCTTGAACGAGCTGGCCGAACTTGTTGGTCTCGACCGGCCGGATCTCAAGTTCAAGCCTTATAATCCGCGCTTTCCGGAGCGTGTCCGCGACAATGGCGGCGATTGTTTCCTCGCGATCAAACAAAAGGATCTCGTCGTCCACCACCCTTATGAATCCTTCGACGTGGTGGTCCAGTTCCTCAATCAGGCGGCGGCCGATCCCAATGTCGTCGCGATCAAGCAGACGCTCTATCGCACCTCCGCCGACAGTCCGATCGTGCGCGCCCTGATCGAGGCGGCGGAAGCCGGCAAGTCGGTGACCGCCCTCGTCGAGCTCAAGGCGCGCTTCGACGAGGCCGCCAACATTCGCTGGGCGCGCGATCTCGAACGCGCCGGC
>DASYNQ010000037.1:0-3415 GCA_036008425.1 Methylocella sp.
ATTGAAGCACCCGCAGGTAGCTCGGGACATAGGCGGAATTGAAAGCACCCTCGCCGAAAATGGTGCGAAAATGGTTGGGCAGGCGCTGGGCCACGAAGAAAGCGTCGGCGAGCAGACCCGCGCCGAGGACCGCGCCAAGCAGGACATCGCGCAAAAAGCCCGCGGCGCGCGAGAGCAAGGTCAAGCCGCCGACGGAAATCAGGCCTTTGTACATCAAGGTTTTCGATTTACCCGGTCTGTATCCTCGCCAAGGAATCGGCCGCGACGGGCGAGCCGATGCCCACGCGCTCTTCGATCAGATAGAGCGGCCGCCGTTTTACTTCGGCGAAGATGCGGCCAATATATTCGCCTATGATGCCAAGCGACAGCAATTGAATGCCGGAAAAAAATGTAATCGAAACAATCAACGAGGCATAGCCGGGAACGTCAACGCCAAAAATGATGGTGCGAGTCAAATAGACGGCCGCCAAGGTCAACGCCAGCAGCGATGTGGCCGATCCGATATAGCTCCACACCTTGAGAGGCATTGTGGAAAAGGACATGAGCCCGTCGAGCGCCAAATGCGTCAATTTGCGATAGCTGAATTTTGACACGCCGTGGACGCGCGCCTCGACATCGAACGGCACGCCGATCGATTTGAAACCGATCCAGGCATAAAGTCCCTTGGAAAAGCGCGCGTGCTCGCGCATTGCGCGAAGCGCCGCGACGGCCCGCGCATCGAGGAGACGGAAATCGCCAGCGCCCTCTGGAAGACGGGTATCGCCGACCGAGCCGAACAGCTTGTAAAAACGCTGCGTCAAAATCCGCCGAAACGGAGTATAGACGGTTCGATCGATGCGCTGGGCGAAGACATTTTTGTAGCCTTCGCGCCAACGCGCGACAAAGGTTTCGATCAGCTCCGGCGGATGCTGCAAATCGGCGTCGATGATGATGGCCGCAGCTCCCTTTGCATGGTCGAGGCCCGCCGCTATCGCGATTTCCTTGCCGAAATTCCGGCTCAGTGAAAGCGCGCGAATGCGAGGGTCCGTGTGATGGGCGGCGCGCAGACAATCGAGCGTATCATCGGTCGAGCCGTCGTCGACAAAAATGATTTCGAACGAGGCTGCGCAACGCTCAAGTACTGGCACTAACCGCGTCAGTAGAGCCCCTATGTTGTTAGATTCATTATAGACCGGCGTGATCACGGAAAGCTCCGCGCCGTTCGCGCCCGCCGGCCCCGTGCCCAATGTTGTCATTTTTTGGAGGCCTCATGAAGCGTAATCGCGGCCGTGCCGGGTTTATGAAATCCCCGCTTAGGCTTTTGCATGGCATTGGGCAAGATTGCTTGCATATTTGCCGGAAGCCGGACTATCCCTCGCTGGAGCGTTCGGACATCTTTCCGTAACGCGAAGGGTTGATCATTGTGGGCACGACCGGAGCGTATTTTTCGTTCTGCCTCTGCGCTGATGACTATGCGCTGTCGCCTGGCGTCAGTCGCGGTATTCTGGAAGCGCTTGGCGCAGGCCGTCTGAGTGCGACAAGCGTGATGACAACGCGGCCATTCTGGCCGAAGGGCGCGCATGAGTTGCGCCAATGCAAGGCCAAAGCCGACATCGGACTCCACCTAAATCTCACGCTTGGCAGCCCGCTTTCATACATGCCGGCGTTCGCGGCCACGGGGCGCCTGCCGGGGATAAGTCGCGTGCTCAAGGCCGCGCGGAGAAACGAGTTGCCGGAAGCCGAGATCGGCCAGGAAATCTCGCGCCAGCTCGACGGTTTTTGCGAGCATTTCGACGCTGCTCCGGCTTTTGTGGATGGGCATCAGCATGTCCAGGTTCTGCCGCAAATACGCGCCGCGTTGTTCGCGTGCCTAGAAGAAAGAGGATTTTCGAGAAAGGTTTGGCTGCGCGACAGCTCCGATCGTCCTTGGCGCATACTGCTGCGCGGTGTCGAATTGCCAAAAGCGCTAGGGATTTCCTGGCTCGCGAGTGGCTTTGCAAGGGAGGCTCTAGCGCGAGGTTACGCCACCAACGAGGGATTTTCGGGATTTTCGGCGTTCGATCCGGGGCACGATTTCGCCGCCGATTTCGCCCGCTATCTTCGCGCGCCGGGCAGGCGCCACCTCATCATGTGTCATCCGGGCTATTGCGACGAGGAACTCGTGGCGGCCGATCCGGTCACTCTCAGCCGCGAACGCGAGCTTAGCTTTCTTCTATCCCCCGCTTTCATGGCGACGCTCGATCGCGAACGCGCGCGGCTGGCGCAGCTTTCCGATGCTTTTTGCAATGCAATCGCCCCCGAATGATATTGCGTCCCTTTGGGGTCGGCCGCCGTGACACGCTAATACATCCCGTACATGAGGTTGCTGCTCTCCGGCGGAAGTGGTTAAGCTTTCGCTGGTGATTCGTGAATGACGAATGGAGAGCAGCGATGGGCATGTTTGCAGGATTGGACGTGGGTGGCAAGCGGACGGCGGTGTGCGTTGTCGATGAAGTCGGCAAGATCGTCTTTCGGGGCATAGTTGACACGCACCCTGAGATGCTTGCGGCGGCGTTGAAGCGTTTTGCCGGTAAGCTCGCCAAGGTTGGGTTGGAAAGTGGGCCGTTCACGCCGCATCTTTTCCGCTCGCTTGCGGCGATGGGCTATCCGATGGTGTGCATGGACGCGCGCCGGGCGGCCGATGCGATCAAGAGCCGGCGGATCAAGAGCGACAAGGCCGACGCCTTCGCTTTGGCGGAGATGCTACGGACGGGCTGGTTTTCGCCCGTCCACGTGAAGTCGATCGACAGCCATAAGATCAAGACGCTTCTCGGCGCGCGCGACCAATTGGTCAAGGTGAAGCGCGCGCTCGGCAACCAGGTACGCGGCCTGTTGCGCCCTTTCGGCATAAGGCTGCCGTCGCGCGTTGGCGCGAAGAAGTTCGCCGAGGCGGCGTATCAAGCGACACGCAACGATCCGCTCATGCATGCCAGCATCAACGCGCTGCTCGAGGCCTTGGCGTCGATCGACGCGCAAGTGGCCAAGCTCGACGACGGCCTCAAAGAGCTGGCGCGCCGCAATGAGATCGCCTGGCGGTTGATGAGTGTGCCTGGCGTTGGGCCGGTCACAGCGCTCGCCTTCATCGCGGCAATTGAGAACGTGGAGAGGTTTCGAAGAACGCGCGACATCGGCGCCTATCTTGGCTTGACCGAGCGGCGCTATCAATCGGCGGACACCGATGTCAAAATGGGCATCTCCAAACAGGGCGATGCGATGGCGAGGCATTATCTCTACGAGGCCGCCAATGTGCTGCTGACCACGGTGAAGAAACGCTTCGCCTTGCGCAGCTGGGGCCTGAAGCTCATCAGGAAACTCGGGCCAAAGCGGGCGCGCGTGGCGGTGGCGCGAAAGCTCGCCGTCCTCATGGGGCGTATGTGGAAGGAGGGCGCGCATTTCG
>DASYNQ010000038.1:0-2185 GCA_036008425.1 Methylocella sp.
CGATGCTTCCGCTTGGTCGAGACGCTGTTCGAGGTCTGGGCCATGGAATTCATTCATGAGAAAGCCCACCGAGCCCCGCTTCATGCCGTAGATCGGCTTGTTTTTTCCCATGAAGCGGTGCAGCGTCTGCAGCATGAGCCCGTCGCCGCCAAGCGCCACGATGACATCGGCTGTTTCCGGATCGATCATTCCAAAGCGCGCGGCGAGGCCGGCCTGGGCTGCATTTGCTTCCGGCGTTCCGGACGACAAAAAAGCGATGCGCTCGAAGCGGTGTTTTGCGCTCTTGCTTGGCTGCATGTTGGGTTGCTCCGGCCGTGACGTTTATCATAGCCGCGAGCCGTGTTCGCCGTAAAGCCATCGCTTAATCGATCACCTCCGGCCGGTCGCCACCTAGAAGCAGTTGTGGAACCTGTGTGAAGGTCCAGGTGTCGCCTCGCCTGTCAAAGACCCAGACGAGATCGAAACGGTCGAGCGGCCAATATTGCGGCGCGCTTGTCTTGTTTCCCAGAATGGCATTGGCGATGACCTGCATATTGTTGTGTTTCCATGCGATCAGCACCGCGCCTTGCGCCGCGATCGCTTTTTGCACAAGTTCCTTTTCCTGGCCTTCATAATAGTCGCGATTGAGCTCGGCTTCGAGGAGGCCGGCGAGCGGCAACAAAGTATGCTGCGGCCGCAGACTTGGAGCTGCCGGTCCGGCCTTGCAAGCAAACAAAATTTCCGGCCGTGCAAGGGCAGGGTGGACAAAGCGGTTGTCGCGTGGCGCAAAGAAACGCACGAGCGCGCCCGCGCGCTGCCAGCCGCGCACCGTGAGCTCTTCCTTGTTCTTCACGCCTTCCGGGGTCACGCCGCGGATCGATTTGTCCGCGCTCGGCCGTTCCGAATGCCGGATCAGCATAATTTTAGGGCAGCTCATCGCGCTTGCCTCAATGTCTTGCCAGCGCGGGCTATTCGCCGCATGATACTTGGCCAAACGAATCGGTGTTGGCCTAATTAAAGTTTAGCGGGTCGTAATCGAAGGTTCTAGGACACCATGACAAAAACTGTCCGGGTTTACGAGGTTGGCGGGCCCGAGGCGTTGCAGATCGAGGATATCGAGGCGCCGCCGCCAACGCGCGGTGAGGTGCTTGTCCGCAACCATGCGATCGGCGTCAATTTCATCGACATTAATTTTCGCGGCGGGGCTTATCCCGTGCCTTCGCTTCCGTTCACGCCCGGCAACGAGGGCGCGGGCGAAATCATAGCCCTCGGCAAGGGCGTGACAGGTTTCAAGCTTGGCGACAGGGTCGCCTATGCCACGAACCTGGGCGCTTACGCGGGGGAGCGGATCATCGATGCGGACCGTCTCGTCAAGCTGCCGAAGAGCATTTCCTTTGAGACGGCCGCGGCGATGATGCTGAAGGGCCTCACCGCGCAATATTTGCTGCGCCGGACTTTTCGGGTGAAGGCGGGCAATACGATCCTCGTTCACGCGGCGGCGGGAGGGGTCGGACTCATTCTCTGCCAATGGGCGAAGGCGCTCGGCGCGACCGTGATCGGGACGGTGGGCTCGCCCGAAAAAGCCAAGCTCGCCAAGAAGGCTGGAGCCAAGCACACGATCCTCTATCGCGAGGAGGATTTTGCCGCCCGCGTGAACGAGATCACCAAGGGAAAACTCTGCGATGTGGTCTATGACGGCGTCGGCAAATCAACCTTTCCGGCCTCGCTCGATTGCTTGAGACCGCTTGGGATGTTCGTGAGCTTCGGCTCCGCCTCGGGTCCGATCGAAGCGTTCAACCTCGGGCTTCTTTTGGCGAAAGGTTCGCTGTTCGCCACCCGCCCGTCGCTCCATACTTATTCGGCGAAGCGCGCGGATCTCGAAAAAATGGCACGCCAACTTTTTCGCGTGGTGGCCAGCGGCGCGGTCAAGGTCCCCTTGCACAAGACCGTGCCCCTCGAAGATGTGGTGAATGTCCATCGCGCGCTGGAAAACCGCGAGACGACGGGCGCGACCGTGCTCATCCCCTGACCGGCGGCAAATATGGAATGGCGGGACGACGGCCTCATCATCGGCACAAGAAAGCATGGCGAGACGAGCGTCATCGTCGAGGCGATGACGCGCGCGCATGGCCGCCATTTCGGGCTTGTCAGGGGCGGCCGCTCCAAGCGCATGCAGCCGTTGCTGCAACCAGGCAATCACGCCGAA
>DASYNQ010000039.1:0-8269 GCA_036008425.1 Methylocella sp.
CGAACGGCTTGCCCGCCTTCGAGGTTTTCTGTTCGGGCGGCTTCCAAAGCGAGCCGGTGACAAGTGCGAAAGCGATCATGGCCGCGTCCCGCCTTCCGTAATCGCGCCATAGAGCGCCAGCAACGCTGCCTCGGCGCGGCCGTGGTCTTTCTTCCGCGCAAAGTGTTCGGGGGTCTTGGCGAACGTCCGCAGCGCCAGCGCGCGGCCTTTCTCTTTGTCGCTATCGAGCCTGAAATGCTTCTTCCAAACTTGCGGGGTTACGAGAGCCGTGCGGATTTCGAGAGCCGCCAAGATGCCAATGATTGCCCCGTAGGCCGTGCCGAATTTGAAGGTGCTTGAGACGCCTTGTTTTGGCATCGATGCCACGCGCTCGACGATCGCGAGGCCAGGCGCCATTTGCCGGATGCGCCGCAAGTGTCGCGCAATCGACCATCCCCGCCGCGACCGGCATATCCTCGGCGATGACGCGGTCCGGCGCCTCTGGAAAGTAGAAAGCGACGGCGCCCGAGAGGCCGGGATCAATTCCGATAACGCAAGACGGGCCGATCCCGTGAAGGCCACTTTGGGCTTGCGGCGGATGATTGGAGGGCTTATTCTCTGGGCCGTCGATCCTGCTACAAAACGACGTTCCCCGAGCCCCGCAGTCGCCCACTGCGGGGTTTCCTTTGGCGCGCATGGATCACGCGGCCTGTGGGTCTTTGGCCTCGCCGGGCGGGGCATGGCGGCGGGACAGGAGCCACGATTCGAGGTCGTGCTCCAATATTCCGCGCCGTCGTTCGGAGACGTGAACAACCGCCGGGCCTTCGCCCTTGGCAATCAAGCGCTCCAATGAGCGGCGGACAAACCCCGCGCGCCCAGCGGCTTCCTCATAGGATAAAACTCTCGTGAACATTTGGCTGGTGTGCCCCTTGTAGGTTGATACAGACAAGGGACGTACAGGAGCCGACTAGAAGCCTCCAACCACCGAAGGTATGTTTTTCGTCACCTTCGATGGCGGCCTGGCGGTCTCGATTTCTTGGCGGATCTTGGCCGTGAATATCTGTGTTTGCGGACCGTCCGGTATTTTCGGGGTGAGCAGCTTGTCCATTCGGGAAGGGTGATCGAAATAGTCTTTCCAGGGGATACCTGCCGCCTCGAAAACCGAGATCGCGAACGTCCGTAACAGCTTCCGCTTCGGGCCGGCCTTTGAACTCCCGCGAACAATATCATGTAGAAACCGAATATACCCGCCAAGCTCCCCGAAAGGCCCATGTTCCGCCCTAAAGCGCTTACACCGCCGCAATTCTTCCTTCCGCGCTTGCGCCTCGATACGAAACTTGCGGATCGATGCATTAACCTCGCAGGCGGACGGGTTCAGGGCGTGAACCGTTTTAGCGCCAACCCCGCTGTGTCGTACGTCCGTGAAAGGTCGGAGCGCTTTTTTGGCCGCATCCAACTTTTCCAGCGCTTCGTCGATCGCCGCTAGGTTTTTCCCCACCGTCACCGTGGGGAGGCCAGACTGCATTTTATAGACCGAGATCACCAGCTCGATCGTCTGCTTGGTCAATGGCGGGAGTTTTTTGAGACCAAGGGACGAAGCTATCGAATCGCACCATTCGGGAGATAGACCAAACGGGGTGGTTGTTGGCATAACCGGGGGCGCTCCAGGTCCCAGCCAAAACGGCGGGATAGGATCGTGCCAAGGCGGCGGAACAGGTTTGCCCATCGCGCTCACTCGCTTCACTGAGAGGAACGCAAGGAAACCGATCAGTGAGAATCGGCTTGTCGGCTGGCCGGCCTATCCTTGCGCGTTCTATTTAGGCGCTCTCGCGCAACGCCACCACGTTGTCTATGGCCGCCCGTCCCTCGACAACAGCGAGCACGTGGGCGCCCCAAGCATCCAAGGCCGCGCGCTTTTCCGAGGCGAAGTCATGCCGCTGATAAACCCCAACGATCCCAGCCCGGCTTCCCGAGACGTGGTTGAGAACTTGCTCCGTCACTTCGAGGCGCACACCAAGCCGCTGTAGGCCCGTCGCGGCCGTGCGGCGCAAGTCGTGAAGGCGCCAATTCGTCACGCCGGAGCGCTTATCGAGGGCCACTTTCGCCTTACCCCAGCCGTTGAATGTGCCGCGAAGGCCCGGAAAGACCAGCTCGCCAAGCCTATGGACACCGCGCAGCAAGTCTTGCGCCTGCGCGTTGAGCGGAACGATATGCGTTGCGCCGTTCTTGGCGCGGCTGGCGGGAAGGACCCAAGTAGAAAAATCGTCGGACAATTCCGCCCATGTCATGCCCGCCACTTCCTCGCGCCGTTGGCCGGTCAGAACGAGAAGCCGCACAATGCCGTTAAACGGCCCAGCGCCATCCGTTGCGCGCCAGATCGCGGCAAGCTCATCGCCGGATAGCACGCGCTCACGTTTTGCCGTGGGTGCCACGGGCAGGCTGACGAAAGGGTTCTCTGATAGAGCACCGCGCTTCACGCCCCAGCCATAAGCAGCCTTGCCATAGGCCGCCGTTCTCGCAGCCATCGCCACGCTGCCCCTTCGCGCCATGGCGTCGAGCGCCTTGACGGCGGCTGCCCGGCTTAGATCGGCGGCGGGAAGGTCGAGATAGCGGGAGAAGGCATTGCGCAGCGCTCGCACGGCCTCCGAGGCATAGCGCGGCCTCTTGCCTGCCAGGTGGAGTGCATGCCAGTCAGTGAGCAGCGCGGCGAGCGTCAAGGCTTCGTGCGCCTTGGCTTTATTGCGTTCGGCTGCGGGATCGATGCCTTTTGCCACGTCGCCCATGATCGCGCGCACGGCGTCACGGGCTTTGGCCAGCGAGACGGCGCCGCATGAGCCGAGCGGAATGCGGCGCTTCTGCCTTTGGAAGCTGTATTGCGCGAGATACGTCTTGCCGCCGCCCGCCGTGACCCGCACACCAAGGCCGCGCTGCTCGTCATCGAAAACGAGCATGTCGCGCTTGCCTTCCGGGCATTTTAGGCCAGCGATCCGATTAAGCGTGAGCTTCATGGCTTCCCCGCAATCTTGCGGACCCAGCGCGGACCCGCTAAAACGTCATCTTGCGTGTGGTTTCTGTCGCGCTATGTCAGAAAGATATCATAAAAGCAATTGAATTGCAAGGAATAGTGACGGGTCCGCTGTATTTCTTGTCGCTGAGTGTCGCGATATGCCAGCTTATTTGTAATCAGTAGGTCGCGGGTTCGACTTCTCGTACCTGACGATGTTTATTCATCGGGGCAACAGCGACAGTCTCCATTTCTCCGAACGTCTCAACAAAACTGGCCGCCGCTTGTTCAGGTCCAAGACGGCAACGGGGCGCGGTGAAATATCCGGGCTCGTAGCCGAGTCCCTGAGCGATGCGATCAAGAGGCTCGTCACTGATCTTTTCACCACGCTCAACGCGCTCGATTGTTGAAACCGAGACGCACGCAAAATCGGCCAATGTGCTGCGCTTCCATTGCCGAAGACCGCGCGCGCAGCGAATGCAAAAGCCGATCAGTTCGGGCGGAGGAACCTCGGGAATGTCTGACGGGCCTACTGGTAAGTTGGCGATCTTGTTTAGAATGTCCTTGGTGCTCATGTCGAATCTCCTTTCATGATTGAAAGGATGGTCTTTTCAGCCCGGCGAAAGGAGGTCGAAAAAACCTTCAGATGCGATTCAGTGGATGCGGCGACAGTCAGCTGCGAAGGCTCTGTTGCATAGAAAGGCCGTTGGCACAAAATGCCATGAGCGAGGCCTTGGCGTTTCGACCGCCGCGCCTTGCGTTTGGCGCCAACATGCTCAAATGAATGGTGCGGGGGGAGTTAGGGATACGCCATGAACAATATCGGCATCGGCGATGACGCCATCCAGGCCATGCGCCTGGGCGGTATCGGCTGGATCTTCGCATTCTTTGTCGTCGGCGCAACGATTCTTGCCGGCCGCTGGCTGCTCGGCTGGCAAATGCGGAGGATTGAGAGAATCCTGGGCCGCAAACTGGAGCCCAGTGACACGCCGGGCTCTGGAAGGAGCGACGGCGACACGCGGGATACGCCATAAGCGGGCGAGCCATACGCGGTGCCACCTCGCTCGAATGATATGGGGGGAGAGCGGATGTGGTCGCGGGTTTTGGCGCTTTTGCGGGACGAGGGAAACCGGGGAATACTCACGTTCCTCGGCGGAGGTCTCGCGGTCGTCGTTGGCGGTCTTTGGACAGCCTACACATTTTTTTCCGAAAGGCGTAGTGAGTCTCCGTCGCCTCCATCGTCTTCCACGACGATCATAGAGCAAAAAGGGACCGGCTTCGCCTCAGGCCATGACATCAATATCCAAGCGCCGGTGACTATTAACCCCGACGCAAATGAGGTCGCGCGGCAGGTCGCGGCACCAATTAACGAACAGCTGCAGAAACTTGTGACTCAGGTTGCTCGCGAAAAAGGTGTCGAGGTTGCGTCGCTGCGGGCGGTTCTCGTCAAGCTCGGCGAAGCTGGCATTCCAGAAGAGGATATTCCAAAGCGTCTAGACGCAAAGGCGGATGAATTGTTAGCGCTCCGCGCGGAGATCAAAGAACTTCGCCTCGGGCCGCCAACGCTGGCGTCGATAGCCGAAGAAGCTCAAAATCTAATCAACAAGGGCGAGCTTGACGCTGCGCGCGATGCGTTGAGCCACGGTCGTGATGCAGCTCGGTCAGTGCGAATCGACTCGAGCCGCTACGAAGCGGGCTTTCTGGCTCAGGAAGCCCGACTCGACGATTTGCAGCTCGCCTACCGGTCGGCGGCAGCGAAATATTCTGAATCTGCTAGTCTCGTAGCCCCCTTTGACACACGTCAGCAATGGCGCTTCTTGGGCGACCAAGCACGTGAGCTGTACACGCAAGGAAATGAATTCGGAGACAATGCCGCACTTGTCGAGGCGATTGATATATATCGCCGATGCCTCGATCTCGCACCGCTTTCGGAAAGACCGCTTGACTGGGCGGCGACGGAGAATGAACTGGGCAATGCACTTTTGGCGCTCGGGGAACGGGGAAATGGGACGGCGCAGTTGCAAGAGGCGATCGCCGCCTATCACAATGCGCTGAAACAATGGACGCGCGAACGCGCGCCACTCTATTGGGCAACTGCGCAGAACAATCTGGGACTTGCCCTTTGGACCGTCGGAGAGCGCGAAAGCGGTACCATGCTGCTTGAAGAAGCGGTCATTGCATTCCGCGAGGTTTTGAAGGAATGGTCCCGAGATCGCGTACCGGACGATTGGGCCGTCACGGAGAATAATCTCGGCAACGCGCTCATGCGGCTCGGAGAGAGAGAAAGCGGAACGGCGCGTCTGGAAGAGGCGATAAGTGCTTTTCGCGAGGCGCTGAAGGAAAACACCCGCGAGCTTGTGCCGCTCGATTGGGCCATGATCCAAAACAATTTGTGCAGTGCATTACGCGCGGTCGGAGAGCGCGAGAGCGGAACAGCGCGGCTTGAAGAGGCGGTCGCCGCCTGTCGCGAGGCGCTGCAGGTACGGAGCCGTGATCGCGTGCCGCTCGATTGGGCAATGACCCAGAGTAACCTAGGGAATGCGCTGATGCGTCTCGGCGAGCGGGAAACCGGAGCGTCGCGGCTGGAGGAGGCCATAGCCGCCTATCGAAACGCTCTGAAGGAAAGGACCCGCGAGCGTGTCCCGCTTGAGTGGGCCGCGACACAAAACAATCTCGGCGCTGCGCTAGAGACCCTTGGCGCGCGGGAGAGCGGGACGGCGCGGCTGGAGGAGGCAGTCGCCGCCTATCGCGAAGCTCTAAAGGAAAGGACCCGCGAGCGGGCGCCGCTCATTTGGGCCAAGACCCAGAACAATCTGGGCGCTACGCTTGAGACCCTTGGCGGTCGCGAGAGCGGGACGGCACGGCTGGAGGAGGCCGTCATCGCTTTTCGCGAGGCGCTGAAGGAAAGCACCCGTGATCGCGTGCCGCTCGATTGGGCCAAGGCCCAGATCAATTTGGGCAATGCGCTTCGTTCGCTTGGAGACCGCGAGAAGGGGACGGCGCGGCTGGAAGAGGCCGTCACCGCTTTTCGCGAGGCGCTGAAGGAAAACACCCGCGAACTTGTGCCGCTCGATTGGGCCAAGACCGAGACCAATCTGGGCAATACGCTTCGAACCCTTGGCGAGCGCGAAAGTGGGACAGCGCGATTGAAAGAGGCGATCGCCACGTATCACGAGGCGCTTACGGAACAGCCCCGCGATCGTGTGCCCCTCGATTGGGCCTCTACGCAGACCAATCTAGGCGATGCGCTTCGAACCCTTGGCGAGCGGGAAAGCGGGACGGCGGAGCTGGAAGAGGCGATCACCCTCTATCGCAAGGCGCTTACGGAACAGCCCCGCGATCGTGTGCCGCTCGATTGGGCCTCCACCCAGACCAAATTGGGCAATGCGCTTCGAACCCTTGGCGAGCGCGAGAGTGGGACAGCGCGGCTGGAAGAGGCCGTTACCGCTTTTCGCGGCGCCCTTGAGGAAAGGACCCGCGAGCGCGTGCCGCTCATGTGGGCGCAGACGCAGGAGAAACGGGCCTTGCTCCAGCTTGCCTATTTCAAAAAAAACCGCGAGCCAGGTCAACTCGACGAGGCACTTGAAGATGTCGGCGGAGCTCTCGAAGAATATCGCAAGGCCAAGGCAGCTTTCTACATCGAACGGGCCAACCACGTCCGCGCGCGGATCCTCGCGTCCAGAACTGGAAAATTCTGAGAGCGCGAAATTCTGTCTCGCTCTGGCCGGGCAAGACAGAATCCGGGATCAACGACCCGCAAGACAAGTGCCAGGTGAGACGAGAGGCCGATTGGTTGGTTCTCAGTTGCAAGCCCGGATGCGGCGATAAGCCACGACAGAGCCATGCGCGTCGACGACCGGTTTGAAGCAGTTGCTGCTCACGGCTCGGCCAGTCGCGCCGCTGTCGAGGATAAGAGGCGGCGGAGGATGAGGTGGCCCATGGGAATGACCGCCGCCGCCGCCACCGCCGCCGTGTCCCCCGGCTAATGCCGGGGGTGAGAGGGCGACGCCAATGCCAAGGACTATGAATGCCAAGCTGGCCGCTTTGGGATAACGGAAGTTGATCATGATTTCCTCCCCACTTTCGATGTTTGAAGGTTATTGTAATTGAAGGGCAGCCGCTACCCTTGATCGGGGGATACCCTATGCCACTACCCGGAGGGGAATGGATAAACGCCACTCCATTGTGGCTCTAATGAAAACGGCGGCACAGACGGTTGTTCCATCCGACGGAAATGCTCAATCAACAATCACCTTTTTGGCCCCAGCCTGTGGTTCGGGACGATCGCCTTTCCTCAAGGGGTAGAAAACCTCGGGAGCGAATCGCTTTAATCCACTGCTCGCAGCCGGGATCGCCGACGCGGTCAAATCCTTGAAAATTTCCCACGGCCGGAAAGACACTTTTAAAAAAAAAAGCCGCACGGGCTAAAGCTTAAACCTATCGCTATTTTCCGCGTGGGCCAAATCTTGGCTTCGTATCTCGGTATCTCGCCACGCCTTGCGAAAGTGCGTTTGCGCAAAAACCAGCGTTGTGTGCTTCGAGACGATCGCTTCGCGATCTGTTTCCAGTCGCCCGCTTCCATTGCGTTTGCTACGCAAAGCGCTCCGCTCGCAATGGAACTGCGGGCTTCCTTCCGCTCAGCATGAGGCTCGCCGTCGCGCATTGCTTGCGCCAAGGCCCCGGTGCTATAGCCAGCTTGTTTCACCCCAAGCCCCAAGGGAGATTTTATGTCCGTCGATTCCGCGACCGTGCGGCGCATCGCGCATCTGGCGCGGATCAAGGTCGTTGATGCCGACGTGCCGCATCTGCAAAACGAGCTCAACGCCATTCTCGCCTTCGTCGAGGAATTGAGAACCGTCGATGTCGAAGGCGTCGAGCCGATGACGTCCGTCATCCCGATGCCGATGAAAAAGCGCGCCGATATCGTGACGGACGGCACTATCCCGGACAAAATCGTCGCCAACGCGCCGGCCTCGGATGATCATTTCTTCGTCGTCCCCAAGGTGGTGGAGTGAGCGCAAAGATGACCGGCCTCACGGAGCTGACACTAGCCCGCGCGAGGGAGGGCCTCCAGCGAAAAGAAATATCAGCCGTCGAGCTCGCGCACGCGCATATCGGCGCAATCGAAACCGCGCGGGCGCTAAACGCCTTCATCATCGAGACGCCGGAGAAGGCAGTTGCCATGGCGCGCCGGGCCGACGCGCGGATCGGCAAGGGAGACGCCGGGCCGCTCGAAGGGATTCCGCTCGGCATCAAGGATCTCTATTGCACCGAGGGCGTGCAGAC
>DASYNQ010000040.1:0-5438 GCA_036008425.1 Methylocella sp.
GTCCGTCGAAAAGGCACACTCCAAACTGTATATGTCCGACCGCAAGCTGCACGAGTTGATCGAAGCCGCCGTGACCGAAAACTGGACGATCATGCGCGAGCACAACCATCGCATGACCGGGATGCTTGAACAGATAATCGCTAGTGGCATGGCGGCATGCGAGTTCCGTCCGGGAGACGCGGCGCTTGCCGCACGCCTTGTCAACACCGCGTGCATTCGCTTCTGTCATCCGCGCCTAATGGCGGAAAATGAGCATGAGCCGAAGCCAGTTCTTGACCAAATCGTCGATTTTTGCCTCGCCGCGCTCGCCGCACCCCCATAACATTACCCTGATATTGAAACGGCGCGCCAAGGTTACCTGCGAAGCTATCCCGTCGGCAAGAGCGTTCGCGCTTCTGGTGTGTGGTGAGCTTTCCGATCGCGATCCGCCGATGTGCTGTGTCCGCCTCGTCGGCGGTGCCTTCCGCTGCTTTCTTGTCGTCATCGCTCATCGCTAGCCTCACCATGAGATTGCGTCATCAAATTCGAGCCTGGAATGCTCGATGGAACGCCGGATCGCTTCGGAACCGCTCTCGGCCGCCTTCTTTTCGTGCTGCTTCGGAGGCTGGCGCAGAGCGAGGATATGATCGGCGACCACGCCAAGCGAGAAGCGCTGCTCCAAAAAGCTCCGTTTGCTCCCTCCTTCGCGTTTCTTCTCTGTCCTTTGCCGGTCGCGACGGTGCGAGGCCCCCAAGCCGAGCACCGACCGGCGCCGACCGGCGGGGGGTATAAGGGGGGGGAGGGCGCGCCAGTGGTCGGCGGGTGGTCGGCGGGTGGTCGGCATTAGCCCTGCTCCCCCGTTGGAACGAGGGTCCGTGAAGGCTTCCCAGGTCGCCCGTTATCGACTATTCTAATTTTCCCGGCGGCAAAGAGCCGGTTCATTGCCGCCTTGAACTGGCATTTGGTGACGCCCTGGCTCTCGGGTTGCTCTGCAAACAGCGCGGGTGCATAGCTCGTGCCGTTGCTGTCTGTCGCGTTCCGCCCTTGCGCGTTGAATCGCTTTAGCAGCGCCATAAACACGTCTTCGGCTTTTTTCTCGGCGGCCAGCTTGTCGAGGCCCAGCGGTCCTTGCACCGGGACAAAGAGTCCGTCTTTCCATTCGAGGTCGATCTTGCTGCCTTTCTCTGCATAGTTTGCTTTCATGCCTTCGAGCGTGCGCAGTTTTTATTTGGCTCTTCGCCCTGGCTGGTCTTCGCGGTGTAGAAATAGAGCCGCGACCGCACGGCGTTGTGCCAATCAGTCGAGCCGCTTGTGCCGCTTCCCGTGTTAAGCCCTGCCTGGCTTGGGTGCGCGAGCAGGAGAATTGCGCAAGAGTGCTTGAGACGGAGCGCCTTCAACAAATTGCCGAATTGGCGGGCTTGGGAGCGGCTCCGCTCGTCGCCTGAAAACATGTCTGCCAGCACATCGAGAATAACGAGACTTGGCTTGAAGTCTCCCATGTAGGCGTCAAGCGCGCGGTACATTGGCGCCGGTTCGATTTTGCCGCGCATGAGGAACCCCAGGATACTGTCTTCGCCAACCAAATCGACGAGTCGAATATGCTCTCCTAAGTCCGCCATGCGGATGGGTTTTTGCTTGGCGTAAAACTTGCGCACGTCTTCGCCGCGCCGGTGCAATTCGTCCTTGTCGTCTTCGCATGACAACATGAGCGTGCGGCCTGGCTCGGGCATGAGCCCAATCCAATCGAGGCCGAGCGCGCGGGCAACGGCAAGCTGAATTGCCAACTTGGTTTTTCCCGAGCCGCCGTCGCCCGAAAGCAGGGTGACGGTTTTGTGTGGGATGTAGTTCGGCACGATCCACTTGCGCGCTGGTATTTCCACGCCTTCCCAATCAGCAGGATTGATTATTCGATTGAATGTTGGCGCTGGCTTGGGCAAATCTCGATAATCATTTGCGTCGATGGGCCAAGCATTTACGGAAAACCCCTTACCTCATCCACTGTCAAAATTGCCACCGAAAGGCTCAGCTGCACCATTGGGTGCTTTGACGCTATGGCCCTTTTGCAGGTCGGCAAATTCGGGCAGGAATTGCATCAAGCACGCTCGCCGCTTCTTATCTTGCTTCCAAAGCTCCCGGAGTTCATTCGAGCGGGAGGGGTCGAGATGGTGAAGAGCCTGCTCGCTGGTGATCCCTAAGGCTTCCGGGGTGATCCCCTGGGCTTCGAGCTTTTCCATGCGCTTCTCGGCCGCGTGCGAATAGGTGATCACTTAGTCGCCTCGAGCAACTCATCGTTGAGGTCGCTCCCAATTTCAGGGCACACGTGAAAAACGTCTCTCCCGGCCTCGTGCCAGCGTCCGGCGCACGCCATTGCGGCGCGTTTGTTGGTGGCATCGTGCTCGCGGAAAATGTGAAGTCCATCGACGCCGGGCAGCACAGGGAAGCTTGCGAGGCCGCTCTCGCCGAGAAGAGCCCAAACCGGCCGAAGGCCCATTTGACGACCGGCGAGGGCCGTCTCGACGCCCTCTGCGATGCAGACTCCTTGCGTCACATCTTCATCGAGATCGAGTTTGACGGCGCCGTCGGCGATCGGGTCGAGGGTCATGCGGAACGTTTTGCTGTTGCGCTTGACTGCGGTGCCATCAGGGCTCAGGGCCGTGCGATGGATCGCTTGGGGTTCATCCGTGCGAATATTACGCACAAGGCAAACCATCGCGGGCATGCGCTCGTTGCCAAACCGGCAAGCGGGATGAAAGCGAATTGCCGCGTTTGCGGCTTCGTCGGGCAGTTCCAGGGCACGACTCCGTAGGTAAGTCTGGGCGAGCGTGCCGCGCGGGCCGATTGCCTCGGGGCCCAAATCCGCAAAGCGAAAGCGCAGTTGCGGCGGCTGGCGGCTTCGTCGCCTTGCACCGGAGCAGCTGTTGCGCGGTGATGATCGGCGAAAGGGTCGCGGCGCCGCGAAGTTTTGGGTTTGTCGGTTAAGCCACGTCGCCGAAGTTCCGCTAGTACGTCCAGCCAATCGCATCCCGCGAAGCATCGCACCAGAAGCTTGCCATCGTCGCCGTCCGCTATGGAAAGGGACCGGTTGCGGTCGCCGCGCCCTTTGCCATGCGTCGCGACCGGGCATCGGCACAGGAAGCTCTTACCGTTGCGGATTGAGCCGGAAAGGGCTTGCGCAATTGACCGGGCGGTTGTATTTCCGCCACCAATTCTAGAGCGGATGAAATTAGTTGATCGAGCTCCGCCTCCGCCCGCTGCGGGGTTTTTCATTTCGTGGCCTCCGCGGCCCCCTCCGAAGTCGAACGTCGGACACGTTCCGAAAGCCAGGCTCGCACATCGGCTGGCCGGTATCGAACCAGCCGGCCCATCTTCACGTAAGGCGGACCGCAGCCTTCCCAACGGTCTTTTTCCAACTTGCTGATCGAGCGGCCGGTAATCTCCGATACTTGCGCCACGGTTAGGAGGGGTTCGAGGAATGCCTTCTCGTGACGGACAAGTGTGCCAGTCTCGCGCTGAGGCGAATGCTGACGCATTTGATGCGCCAAATTACGGAAGGCTCCCGGCTTAATCGTCGTCATTATCATCGTCGAGCATGGCCTCGGCACGGTCGCGGTAGCGAAGCGCGGGGCTGCGGCGAAGTCTGGAACAAGCAGGAACGCTCAATGGGCGCTCGCGCCTTAGCCGTCACCGCAAACCGGAACTTAGCACGTCTGCCAGTTTGAACGGCTCAGTCTGATCTCGAAATTTTGTATGATCGCCATGCAGCGCCTAATTGCAGCGCTTGATTGTTGTGGATTTGGTGGCATTTAAATTTGACAATGGCAAAAGGTTGTGATTGGCGGCGAATCACTTGCCATCAGCGATTGGTTACGGTATAGCATACGCTATAGCGACGCTACAGCCATGAGCAGCAATTGTGCCTAGATTAAGCGCGGGAGGACCATGAGCCATGTTTCCGGATAGCTTCCACGATAATCTCGCGGATGCTCTCGAAGAGGTTGCCAAGAGGCGGGCAGATCCTCAGAGCAAAGACCTTATCACGCGCGTTGAACGCTCTGGCTACGGAGGGCTAAGAGTGCGGTCGCTCCCTGCTGAGTTCTACATTGATTTACTTGCCGATGGTCCAATGCCGATTAGTGGCAATGCGACGCGCCGCCACTGGGCAGAATTGTGAGCGGGGACCCTCCTTCGACAAGCGAAAAGCCAGAGCGCGAAGAACCCGCGCAACACCACCGGATGTAGTCAACCAGCCTTCCAATTTCCGAAATGAAGCGTTCAGAATTCCGCCAGCTCTCCAAAGTCTTATTAACTTGGAGCGCGAGCGGATTGAGAGCACCAATCGCAGGACGGAAGTGGCTAGGCTTTTCATTGATACCAGTGACACCTCCGATAAACGTCAATTTGACTATCGGATGGCGAAGCTTAGTGCGGATAGCGAAAGTGACCGCCGCAATCACGGTCTTGCGCGTATTGTTACCTTTATAGCTAGTGGGTTAGGCATTGCGGTGCTCGCGCTGCTTTTGGTTATGGCATTCTTTGGGAGTCAAGAGCAAAGTGAGACGGCAATCCAGGTTCTGAAGGTGCTTGGGATAGGCGCTGGCGGATATGGATTTATCGAAGGCATAATCCGTGGCATTGGGAAACTGTTCCAAGACAAACCTAAGTGAAGCGCACTCCTCGACAGTATAAGGACAGGTACGGTCAGAGTGGATGCCACTACGCCTCAAAACTGGCCGCCCCGTTTTCGCCCCGGAAACTGGAAATTCGAGGCTGGGCTTTTTGGCGAGCTGGTGGTGCCCAGCGGCGCTGGTGAGGTCCGCCTCTTCCGCCAGCCAGGCGAAGGCGCCACGTAGGCAAGTTTGGGACGATCAGGCTCTGAGCCGGTATCCGGTCTTGAAGATCCACGCCACCGCCGCAATGCACACGATCAAGAAGGCCATAATCATGACCAGACTAACGCCGGCGCTGATATCGGAGGTTTCGTAAAAACTCCAGCGGAACCCGCTGACCAGATAGACGACGGGATTGGCCAGGGTGAGCGTCCGCCAGAGCGGCGGCAGCATGTCGATCGAGTAAAAACTTCCGCCGAGGAAAGTCAGCGGCGTGACGATCAGCAGCGGCACGAGTTGCAGCTTCTCGAAACCATCGGCCCAGATTCCGATGATGAAGCCAAACAGACTAAACGTGACAGAGGTGAGGATGAGGAAAGCGAGCATCAACAAGGGATGGGCGATCTCGAACGCCACGAACATCCGCGCGGTTCCCAAGATAATCAAGCCCAGCAGGATCGACTTCGTGGCCGCCGCGCCTACATAGCCGGTCACGATCTCGATGTAAGAGACCGGCGCCGAGAGGATCTCGTAGATCGTGCCGGAAAACTTCGGGAAAAAGATGCCGAAGGACGCGTTGGAGATACTCTGCGTCAGGAGCGACAGCATGATCAATCCCGGCACGATGAAGGC
>DASYNQ010000041.1:0-3494 GCA_036008425.1 Methylocella sp.
GGTCAATATGGCACCCATGTCGATCCGCCCGCGCATTTTGCACAAGACGGCATCACGATGGACAAAATCCCGCTCAAGCAGATGATTCTGCCGCTCGTGGTTTTCGACGCGACGCCCTATCTCGCCGCCGACCCGAGCCACGCTTTTTCATTGAAGGATCTCCGCGCCTGGGAGGCGCAAAACGGCCGCGTGCCGGGCGGCGCCTTCGCGGCGCTCCGAACCGGCATGTCCAAGGAGTTCGAGAAGGACCCCGAAAAGTTCATGCGCACGCCATTTCCGGGCTGGTCACTGGAGGCCGTCAAGTTCCTCGTCGAAGAGCGCGGGATCACGGCGATTGGGCATGAATCCATGGACGCCGACACGACCGAGAAAATGGCGACCGAAACCTATCTCTTGACGAGCGGCCATTATCAGATCGAGGTCATGGCCAATCTCGACAAGGTGCCCGCCAAGGGCGCCTTGATTTTCGTGAGCTGGCCGAAGGTCAAGGACGGTCTTGGTTTTCCCGCGCGGGCCTTTGCGATTGTGCCGTGAGGTTCAGCGAAAATAAGATTCCAAAATCGTCGCATAAATCTCCGTCAAAGCTTCCACGTCCGCGACCGCGACATGCTCGTCCACCATATGCGCGGTCGCGCCAACGAGGCCGAATTCAATCACCGGGCAATAGGCGCGGATAAACCGCGCGTCGGATGTCCCCCCGGACGTCGAAAGCGCCGGGCGGCGTCCCGTTTTCTTTTCGACCGCGTCAGTGACGAGTGTGGTGAAAGAGTCCGGCGTGGTCAAAAAGGCCGGGGCATTGCAAGGCTCGAATTCGAGAGCGAATTTCATCCCCACGGAGTCCAGCCTGCGCCGCAGCTCCGCCGCAAGCGTCTCCGGCTCCCAAAGATCGTTAAAGCGTATGTTGAAACGCGCTCGGGCTTCCGCCGGAATGACGTTGAACGCCGGGTTGCCTACATCGACCGACACGATTTCGAGGTTGGATGCGTCGAAACGCGGCGTGCCTTTGTCGAGCGGCGCGGCGGTCAAGGCGTCGAGCAGCGCCATGAGTTTTGGAATGGGGTTATCCGCCCGTTCGGGATAGGCGGCATGGCCTTGGCGCCCCGCGACAATGAGCGTGCCATTGAGGCAGCCGCGCCGGCCAATCTTGATCGTGTCGCCGAGCACCTCAAAACTAGTCGGCTCGCCGACGATGCAATGATCGAACCGCTCGCCTTTCTCGTAAGCCCAACGCAAGAGTTTTTCCGTGCCGTTGATGGCCGGGCCTTCCTCGTCGCCGGTGATGAGAAAACCGATCGAGCCCTTGGGCAATCTTCGTCGCGCGACAAATGTGCAGGCAGCGGCGGCGAAGGCGGCAACCCCACCTTTCATGTCAGCCGTGCCGCGTCCCCAGATCGCACCATCCGCCACCTCTCCCGCGAAAGGATCGGACCGCCAATTTGTGGCGTCGCCCACGGGCACCACGTCGGTATGGCCGGCAAAGGCGAGGAACGGCGCTGTTGTGCCGATGCGGGCGTAGAGATTGTCGATGTCCGGCGTACCGGCTTCGGAAAAGACAATCCGATGAGTCGCGAAGCCCGCCTGTTTCAGTGTCGCTTCAAGGATGCCGAGAGCGCCGCCATCTTCCGGCGTCACCGAACGGCATCGGACAAGAGCGCGGCAAAGGTCGACAGCGGTGGTTGTCATGGCCATTTAGGCTTTCCGGGCGGGGCACTATCGCTGCCCTTTTATCGCACGGCCGCTGGCGGATGACCATTTCCCAGCAACCTGTGCAGTCATATATGCTTGGGGTTAGCCTGCGGCCAAATGGCGGGCCAAAGAGTCCAAAGGCGGTCCAAGGACCACACCCATGCAAAATCCCGGCCTCGATTTTGCCCTCGGCACCGAGCTGGACGCGCTGCGCGATACGGTGCGCGCCTTCGCATCGGCCAAAATCGCGCCGCGCGCGGCCGAAATCGATCGCGCCGATAATTTTCCAATCGATCTGTGGCCCGCGATGGGCGCGCTCGGTCTGCACGGCATCACGGTCGAGGAAAATTATGGCGGCGCGGGCCTCGGCTATCTCGCGCATTGCATCGCCATGGAGGACATCAGCCGGGCATCGGCTTCCGTCGGTCTGTCCTATGGCGCGCATTCCAATCTTTGCGTCAATCAGATCCGCCGCAACGGCAATGACGATCAGAAGCGCCGCTATTTGCCGAAACTGATTTCCGGTGAACATGTCGGCGCGCTGGCCATGTCGGAGGCGAATGCCGGCTCCGACGTCGTCTCGATGCGCCTTCGCGCGGACAAAAAGGAAGGCCGCTACATCCTGAATGGCACAAAAATGTGGATCACTAACGGCGCCTATGCCTCGACGCTCGTCGTCTACGCCAAGACCGATCCAAGTGCCGGCGCGCATGGCATCACCGCTTTTTTGATCGAGAGCAGTTTTGCGGGTTTTCATTTGGGACAAAAACTCGACAAGCTCGGGATGCGTGGGTCGCCTACGTGCGAGCTTGTCTTCGAGGATTGCGAAGTGCCGGAAGAAAACGTGCTGGGCGAGGCGGGCGAGGGAGTCCATGTTCTGATGTCGGGGCTCGATTACGAACGCGTCGTGCTCGCGGCGGGTCCGCTCGGCATTATGCAGGCCTGTCTTGATATTTGTCTGCCCTACGTCCGGGAGCGCAAGCAGTTCGGCCAGGCGATCGGCGAATTCGAGCTCGTTCAGGGCAAGCTCGCCGACATTTACACAAGGCTCAATGCCTGCCGGGCTTATGTTCATGCGGTGGCCCGCGCGTGCGATAACGGCCACACCTCGCGCAAGGATGCGGCGGGCGCCCTGCTCTTCGCGGCCGAGCGCGCGACAAGCACGGCGCTCGACGCGATCCAACTTCTTGGGGGCAACGGCTATATTAACGATTACCCGGCGGGGCGGCTTCTACGAGATGCCAAACTCTATGAGATCGGCGCCGGCACGAGCGAGATCAGGCGGATGTTGATCGGGCGCGAGCTGTTTGACGGAAATTAGGGCGATGAATGTTCTGAAATCCGCCGTCGCGCCGGATAGCCAAAATTTTGCCGCGAACAAAGCCGCGATGCAGGGTCTGGTCGAGGATTTGCGCGGGAAGGTCGCGCTCATCGCGCAAGGCGGCGGCGCCAAGGCGCGCGAAAGGCACATCGCGCGCGGAAAACTTTTGCCGCGCGATCGCGTCGCGGCGCTGATCGATCCGGGTACGCCGTTTCTGGAATTTTCGCAATTCGCCGCATATGAGGTTTACGCGGGAGCCGTTCCGGCGGCGGGATTGATATCGGGCGTCGGGCGCATAGGCGGCCAGGAATGCGTCGTCATCGCCAATGACGCAACCGTCAAGGGCGGCACCTATTATCCGCTGACCGTCAAGAAGCATCTGCGCGCGCAGGAAATCGCGCAAGAAAACCATCTGCCTTGCATCTATCTCGTCGATAGCGGCGGCGCCCATCTGCCAAGCCAGGACGAAGTCTTTCCCGATCGCGAC
>DASYNQ010000042.1:0-2890 GCA_036008425.1 Methylocella sp.
TCGGCTGTCATGTCCTCAGATCGCGCCTTCTCTGGAGCATCGATCTCGCGGTCGCGATTCCGGGCAATCCAGCGGGTCAGCGTCGACAGGCCAACACCCAGATTTTCAGCCAATTCACGCCGCGTCCGTCCGCTGGTCCGCCAGACGTACCGCCTCATCCTCAAACTCTTGCGTAAATCCCTTCTGCTTCGTCATCGAGTTCACCTTTCATCCAAGGAAAACTCTCCACTTTTTCGAGGCAAGTCCACTACCGTTTGGGTAGAAGGGTAGGACGTGCGGCGCGATGCGATTACGAATACGAATACCGGCAGGGCAAACCGAGGCAGGCATCGGCGACCCGGCCGCGCCGGGCGATCAAAGCCTTCCGCCGATCCCGGCCCTGCCGCTGCGCACGCAAGCAGGCCATATGTTCACGCGCTTGTCCGTCCGGAAGTAATATAAGCCGCTCCTTCCGGAAAAGATCCGCATCTCGACTAGGGCTTAGACAAGGACAGCGTGTCGTGATAAACGGTGTTAGCTTAATTATTTCAATGCGATGAACCATTCATGAGGACACTGTAAATTTCAGGCGCTCCACATTGAATTTCCAGCATCCGGCAAGGAACCGCGCCACGGCGATCGCCATATGCGTCGCGTCGCGCCGGGTCCACGCCGGCTGGAGGCTTCATGAGCCGCGACCCACGGTTTGCACTCAGCCAGGAGCTGGAGGCCAAGCAACTGCTCCTCGATCAGCTCCGTGCCCTGGTCGCGGAGGATCCCGATTTCCTCACCGACCTCATCGAAGTCGAGACCGACCTCCTTGAACTCATCGCGGCTCTCGAAGCCTCGATCCTCGACGACGAAGCCCTCGTCGATGGCACCAAAGCCGCCCTGGACAAACTGCAGGCGCGCAAACGCGCCGTCGAGACCCGCATCGAGCTCAAGCGCCGGCTCCTCGCCCATGCCCTGCAGCAGATCGGCCTCAAGAACCTGCGCACGCCCACCTCCACCCTCTCCATCGCGGAAGCCAGCCTCAAGGCGATTGCCGTTGCCCCCGAAGACATCCCCGCCCGCTGGTGGAAACCACAGCCGCCCAAACTCGATCAGGACGGGCTCACCAAGGCGGTCCGCGTCCGCGACAAAGCCTTCAAGGAAGCCGAAGCCCTCACGGATCCGGAGGAACGCCGCCGGGCACTCGCCGCGGTCGAGACCATGCATCCATTGGTCCCCGGCGTCACCGTATCGAACGGCGGCATCATCTACTTTTGGATCGCCTCGACCGCCATATCGGGGGCTGGACCGGTCACGCTCGGAGGTGATCAACGATATCATTCGCGAACAATTGAACCGAGTTGGATCAAAAAAATCGGTGACCCTGCATCGTGAGGTGCGTGCGTAGGTAATCAAGTGGCGGTGACAACGATAAATCTGCGGGTTGCTCCTTATCGGCTTTTTACGAAAGCCGAAGCAGCGCATTATTGCCGCCGAAGCCCCGCCAAATTCGAGGCGCAATGCCCAGTCACGCAGATCATCATGGCGGACGGCGACCGGCTTTGGGATGTGCTCGACTTGGACAAATGGATTGATAGCCTCAAAGAGCCTAAATCGAGCGATGCCGACGCTATTGTCGCGAGGCTCCGATGACCGTTGTCCGCGTCAGGGGATTCCAGATTTTCAAGGATCGGCACGGGCGCTTGCGCTGCTATCATCGGAAGCTTCGCGTTACGGTTGATCTCAAAAAGACGCCAATCGGTTCGCCAGAATTGTTTGCAGAATGTGCGAGGATCGCAGCGCTTGCCGACGCGAAGGTTGCGAAGGACAAGCCCGGGACGCTCGGGTTGCTGATTTGCGACTATCGAAAGTCACCCGCCCTTCAAGACCTTGCACCGCAAACGCAATACGACTATCAGAAAATGTTCGACTATTTGCGACCGATCGCCGATACGCCTTTGGTGCGCTTCGATCGCCCGCTTGTTGTGCGCATTCGCGACAAGGCCGCGGCGAGCAAGGGGCGGCGCTTCGGAAACTACGTCAAAGCAGTCCTTTCGATTATCTTCGGTTGGGGCCGGGAGCGCGGCTTCCTCGTCGATAATCCCGCATCCGGCATAAAGGATTTGCGGCGCCCGAAAGGGGCGCCGGAAGCAAATCGGCCTTGGTCAGACGCCGAACGCGACGCGGTCTTGGACGCGGCGCCGGATCATATGCGGCCGGCCATCGCGCTTATGATGTTTACGGGACTCGGCCCGAAAGATGCTCTCACGTTGCCCCGGAATTTCGTGAAGGGCGGCGAGATCGCGACCAGGCGAGCGAAGACCGGGGGGCCGGTTTTTTGGCCCATGCCGCGCCCGCTGGCGGCCATTCTCGCCAAAGCGCCATCTTACGCCGCCACAACGCTTTGCGCCAATTCCCGGGGCCTTCCCTGGACCCTGGACGGCTTCCGGGCGTCATGGTGCAAGGTGCGGGTCAAACTCGAAAAAGATGGGCTCATAGGGCCGGGCCTGACGCTTTACGGGCTGCGGCACACCGTGGCCGTCATCCTTCGCGAGAGCGGTTGCGATGAGCGCACGATCGCCGACGCGCTCGGGCAAAAGACGATCGAAATGGCGCGGCACTACGCCAAGGGTGCGGACCTCACGCGAAAGATGCGCGGCGTTGTGAAAAGCTTCGATGCGGAATTGGCCAAACGGCGAACAAAAATTGTCAACCCGGACTGAAAAAAGTGTCAACCCATGAGGCGGTCAATGACAGGCACGGAAAAATGATAAGTAAAAACAATACGTTGCTTGGTAGCGGAGGAGGGACTCGAACCCCCGACACAAGGATTATGATTCCTCTGCTCTAGCCAGCTGAGCTACTCCGCCCCGGGGGTGGCCGCAAACGGCCGAAGCGCCCGCGATATCGCAGGGGGGGT
>DASYNQ010000043.1:0-3686 GCA_036008425.1 Methylocella sp.
GCCGATGGCGTTGCGCCCCTGAACCACGGCGACGCGGGCCGATAGAGCCGACATCGAACGCGCGATGTCGTCGGCAAGACCGATCACCCGCGAGGATTTGATGCCGGGCGCCGGCTCCAGTTCGTAAAGCGTCACCACCGGACCTGGCCGCACGTGAATGATCTCGCCCTTGACGCCGAAATCCTCGAGCACGCCCTCAAGCAGTCTGGCGTTCTGGCCGAGCGCATCATCGGAGACCTTGTTCGCGGCTGGCTTTCGGGGCTCGCCGAGGATGTGCAGCGGCGGCAAGATATAGTCGGGCCGCGCCAGCCGGTCGAGCAACGAGGGCTGCACCTCCTTGCGCGCGCGCAATCCGGGCCTTAACGCGCCGGCTGCCGGTGCGATGACGCGGCGCGGCGCGTAGATGTCGCGATCCTGGTCCTGGTTTTGCCCCGGCAGGGTCCCCCCGCTTGCCGCGCGGGCGGCGGGCGGGGCATAAGCGCTGGCGTCGAAATGGGACTCCAACGGCTCGGACTGTGGCCAGTGCAGCGGCTCCGTGGCGAGGTCGAGCGGACGCTCGAAGGCGCCTTCGGGTTGCTGCCGCGTCGTGGCGGGCCACACGGGCAGTGGCGGCGCGCGCCGCCGCGCGATTTGGCGTGCCAACGCCGCCTTTAGGCTAAGACCGGCATGAATGATGGCGCCGAGCAAAACGAGCGCAAAACCTGGCTCTCCGGCGGCGTCCTGATCCTCCGGCAGGGGCGCGTCACGGCGGCCCGGCAAACAGTCTTCCTCGTCCTCGCCCATATTCGTCGAAACATAATCGCGCAGGCTGATGGAGGCCGACAGGCAGAGAATCGCGCCGCTCGCCAGGACGGCGGCAAATAAAAGCATTCCGGAGCGGTGCCCTGCGAGCATGCGGATAGGAACCGCGAGAATCGCATCGCCCACTACCCCTCCGAGGCCCGTCGGCAAGGGCCAGCGGGCGGTGACCGGCAGCAATGAGGCGATCCCCGCCGACAACACTCCGCCGCCGAGCCATAGCACCAGCCGGGCCTTTACCCGTTCGAGGCGCCGGGCGACGATGAGCCGCCATCCCCAAAAGCTCGCCGGAGTAAGAAACGCGATCGCCGAAAGACCGAGCATTTGCATGACGAGGTCGGCTGCAACAGCCCCCGGTGCGCCAAGGAGATTGTGCACCGGTCCCGAAGCCGCATGATTGAAGCTCGGGTCCTGGACCGACCAGGACGCCAAAGCCAAGGCAAGCCCCGCCGTCGCGACGATCAGTGCGAGGCCGGCGAGTTCGGCGCCGCGCCGCGTTGCGAAAGCGCGCAAGGATTCCGGAATGCGATCGAGGACCGTGAAACTAGTCGTTGTCCGCATTCTATCCCGCCGCCGTTGCGCCGCTTCCATTTTTGCTTGATCCTTCCGCCGGCCGCGATGGCGACGCGCGCGATCCGCGAAAAAAGAACCCGGTTTCGCGGCAAAAGTCATGCGAAACAAAAGGCTTAGAGCAGGACTCGATTCACTTTAAATCCGATCGTGCGCTAAGCGTCGTGGGCCCGCGAGGCCGGCGAGCTTGCAGCAAATTATCAGGATGCGGTTAAAGGTGTTTTAACCTTGAGCCGGCCCGCGGCGATGGGGACGCGAGAAGCGCGGTTTTGGTTTTCCGGCGGGGGAACTTTGTATATGTCATTCATAGCATTCACAGCATCGCGACAGCTCTTCGTCATGAATCTGCAAAGGCTCTGACGTCAACCCGTAACTTTTCGCGCCTAGGTTATCCCGGTTCCCGCGCGGTCCGGATCGCCTCGCCGGACCCGCCAACCCAATTGAACGACGGGAGGGTTAGATGCCTAGGATTGCTCAATCCGCCGCGGGCGTGCTGATGGCGCTCTTGGCCGCTGGCGCGGCGCCCGCGTTCGCCGCCGGCTGCCGGCTCGCGTCAAACAATCACGGCGTCAAGCACATCGTCTACATCCAGTTCGACAATGTCCATTTGCGCCGCGACAATCCGAACGTGCCTTCGGATCTTGAGCAAATGCCGAACTTGCTGCATTTCTTGGAGCAGCAGGGCACGCTTCTCACCAACCATCACACACCGCTCATTTCCCACACCTCGGTCGACATCTTGACTTCGCTCACCGGCGTCTATGGCGAGAAGATGGGCATACCCATCGGCAACACGATTCTCTATTTCAGCGGCGGCAGCTCGAAATTCACCAGTTCCTTCGCCTATTGGACCGACAATCTGGGCACCACGTCAGTGCCGCAGATGGTCGACCAGCGCGGCAAGATTCATCCGGCGCCGTGGGTTCCATTCACTCGCGCGGGCTGCGATGTGGGCGCATTCTCGGTGGCGAACATCGAGTTCGAGAACACCTTTGGCGATATCGACAACGTCTTCGGTCCGACTTCGCCGGAGCACAACGAGAACGTCGCCAATCACGACCTGGCGGTCGCCGATTTCGAGGGCATCGCCCTCCATTGCGCGAAGGGCAGCCCGCTTTGCGGCGGCTCGACGCATGCGGCCCCCGACAAGCTTCCGGACGAGCCTGGCACCTATAATGGCTTCCAGGCCCTTTACGGCAACAAATATCTGGCGCCGGCGCTCAACCACAGCTCCTCGATCATTATCAACGATCTCGACGGCGTCGCCATTTCGGATGGGCCGGGCGGGACAGGCAACCCCGGATTTCCAGGCTTCGATCCCTCGCCGTCGCAGACGCTCGGTTATCTGGCGGCGATGCTCGAGGCGGGCGTGCCAGTCGTCTACGGCTATATCGAAACCGCCCACGACAATCACAATTTTCCCGCCAATCCAGACGGCGCTTTCGGCCCGGGCGAGGCGGAATACGTGGCACAACTCAAGCAGTTCGACGCAGCCTTCGGCAAATTTTTCTCCCGGCTCGCGGCCGATGGGGTCACCAGGGACAATACGCTCTTTGTGATCACCTCCGACGAGAACGATCATTTCGCCGGCTCCGCGCCAACACCGGCCGGTTGTGACGGCATCGACACGCCCTGCACCTATCCGCCAGGTCACAAGGGCGAGGTCGATGCCAATTTGAACAGTCTCTTCCTGGGCGAGTTTGGGAATAGCACCCATATCAACATCGATTTCGATGATGCGCCGGGCATTTGGATCGACGGGAACCCCGCGCAGACGGCTACCGTCACGCGCAAGCTCGAGCAGGAGGCGGCAAATCTACAAGGTTTCGATCCGATCACCGGCGGCACCAATCGGATCACAAAAGCGCTCGCCGATCACGCTGAGCAGGCCTTGCTCCACATGGTTACATCCGACCCCAACCGGACGCCAAACTTCATCCTTTACGCCGATCCGGACTATTTCTTTCTGACAACGAACTCGCCGGTGCCTTGCACGGCGACGCCGAGTTGCTTTACTCAGACGCGTGATCAGGCCTGGAACCATGGCGATTTCCAACGCGAGATCACTCATACCTGGTTGGGCCTGGCCGGCCCAGGCGTGCGCGAACAGGGGCAGACCGGACAGATTTTCTCCGATCACACGAACATCCGTCCGACCATCATGACCCTCGCGCGCCCACGACGGGCGAGTATTGTTCGAGATACTCACGGAAGGCGCGCTACCGGATTCCTTGCGCGACCACCGTGTTACGCTCGCTCGCCTTGCGGCCGCATACAAGCAGATCAACGCTCCACTCGGCAAGCTGGGCCTCAGGACG
>DASYNQ010000044.1:0-2728 GCA_036008425.1 Methylocella sp.
TCACTGATCCCGAATCTGCTTGGCCTTTACCATTGCCTGATACACAGCAATTACGCAATTTGCCGAATACGGATCATTTGAGGCGTCCCATGTAAAAAAAGCAGATTTTCCCGCATCCACCATTTCAGGCGTGATCACGCAACCCTCTGTTGTTCTCTTCCCTTCATTTTCGCCCGGCCTGTCACGCGGGGCATCTATACTGCTATGGCTGCGCTGAGTCAAGGTGATAATTGCCAATTCTGGGAGCAAGACACCATTTTAGATATCGGTCCGCTCGCTCCTCCGGTGTTGCGGCCGGAAACCTGGTAGCGTCCGCCGCTGATTTCGGCTCATTGTCCTGAGAAAAGACGCGAGGCGCTGAAACGAGCATCGAAGCGGCAGCGATTGCGGCCCGAGCAGCTGTTTTCATAGATGGAATCCTAATGCGGCATTCCCCAAATAGCCGCCGATTTCAGCCTGATATTGTACCGGACTGGCGTTCCTGGCAAGCATGAATCGCTGCAGCACCTTGTGGACGGGCGTCGGGGCGTGCCGCCGCCTCGCTGAGCTACGAAAAATGTTGTATTTGCCGTCATCGAGACGCGCCTTTCCCACGGATTGCATCGACGCATGACGCTGTGGATGTTACGGGCGGTGGCCGTAGTTCGGCGTTCACGGACAAAGCAAAGGAGTTGTTCAAATAATGCCAGCGTTTGCTTTGCAATCGGCGGATGACGTCTATCGGCTAATTCCTCGCCAAAGTGGGCGCAATCCAGACATGACAAGGCCGAAAACATTTCCCACGGCGGCTTACTCAAGGCGCACCAGCACGCTGTCTGTTGCGCCTTGGGCATCCATGACCGACACGCGGACGAAGCCCGCCCCATCAGGCGTCCACGCCGTTTGCCGGCGCAAGTCCGGGTCGCCCACTGGCGTGCCGTTGACGATCCATCTCAGCGGCAAAACTCCGCCTTCGGCTTTCAAGGCCAGGCGCGCGCCAGGCCGGAGCCCTTGCGACACGGGATCGCTTAGGCCGAGATCGACACGGGCACCATCCGGCGGGAAAGCGATCTTCACTTGTGCTACCGCCGCCGCAGCGAGAGTCTTTGGAGCGTCCTTGCGCAGATGCCGCAGGGGCGGGGGAAGAGAGGCGGTGCGGCCGGAGAGAATACCGGCAGGCGGCGCTAGGAACTCGTGCTCGGTACCAAGCCTTGTGAACGCGTCAAAGAGCACCGGCGCGGCGGCCTGGCGCCCGACGAGCCCAAAGACTGCTCCATTGTCCGGCCGCCCAAGCCAGACTGCAATCGTATGGGCCTTGTCGAAACCGATCGCGAAAGCATCGCGATAGCCATAGGAAGTTCCGGTCTTGAAGGCGATGCGCCCATAAGGCGCATTGAGCGGCGGCGGCACGCCACGCAGAATGTCGGCGACATACCAGCTTGCGACCGGCCCGGTCATTCGCCGCGAATGGGCTTCCGCCATTGCGTCGTCCCGCGCCGTTTCGGTCAGGGCAGGCACGTCTCCGCCGCGCGCCAGTCCAGCATAAAGCGCTGCGAGATCGCGAAGCGTGATTCCCAGGCCGCCCAAACCGGTGGGCAGCCCCGGAGCGGCTTCGTCCGGCAGCGTGATCCGTGCGCCGGCATTGCGTAAACGCGCGATGAAATAGGCTGGACCAATTTCGGCGAGCAATTCGACCGCCGGCAGATTCAAGGACATTTGCAGTGCGTGGCGTGCCGTAACCGTGCCTTGAAAGGAGTGGTCGAAATTTTCCGGCGCGTAGATGCCGTAGTGTGTTGGCCGGTCGTCCAACACGGTTTCAGGATGGGCGATACCATTTTCAAAAGCAAACGCATAAATCAAAGGTTTCAATGTGGAGCCGGGCGAGCGGATGGCCTCGGTCATATCGATCGAACCGGCGCGCTCTTGCGAAAAATAGTCTGCCGCGCCGACATGAGCGCGAATCTCGCCGCTCGCGTTGTCAATGACGAGGATCGCGCAAGACAGTCCGGGTCCAAGCGCCGCTGCCGCCTCATGCGCCAAACCTTCGAGCGAGGCTTGTAGTTTTGCCTCAAGCGTCAGGCGGTAGATGTGCTGCGGCGGCGCGCTCCGGAGCGCTGCCTCGCTGGCATGCGCGGCGAGCATCGGAAATGCCCTGCGCTCGCTGGGGACAGCTTCGCGCTTGGCCGCGTCACGTTCGACCGCGCTGATCACGCCGCGCGCAACAGCCCGGTCGAGGACAGTGTCGCGAGCCGCACCCGCGGCTTCCCGATTACGATCCGGCCGCCGGGTTTCCGGCGATTGCGGCAAAGCAACCAGAAGCGCCGCCTCGGCGATAGACAGGCGCTTAGGCTCATGGCCGAAATAGGCAAGGCTCGCCGCTCTCAGCCCCTCGATATTGCCGCCATAAGGTGCGAGCGCGAGGTAAAGATTAAGGACGCCGGTCTTGCTTGTCGTTTGCTCGATCTCAACGGCACGCAGCATTTGCGCGAGCTTTGCCGCCATGGTTTTTTCCGCGCGCGGCTCGATGAGCCGGGCGACTTGCATGGTCAACGTCGAGCCGCCCGAAACGATATGGCCATGACTTGCCCATTGCAGCGCGGCACGTCCAAGGCTCAGAAAATCAACTCCGTGATGGGTGCTGAAACGATGGTCTTCATAAGCAATCAACATCGCCATGAAGCGGGGATCGATATCACCCGTCAGGATGGGAAGCCGCCAGCGCCCGTCCGGCGTCGTGAAGGCCCGCAAG
>DASYNQ010000045.1:0-4692 GCA_036008425.1 Methylocella sp.
CCAGCAATCGGCCGATGAAGCGGGACTTGATCTTGTCGAAATCGTTCCCGCGGCCAATCCCCCGGTCTGCAAGATCCTCGATTATGGCAAATTCCGCTTCCTGGAGCAGAAAAAATCCGCGGAAGCCCGGAAAAAGCAGAAAATTGTCGAGATCAAGGAGATCAAGCTGCGACCGGGAATCGACAACCATGATTACGGCGTCAAGATGAAAGCCGTCCGCCGGTTTTTCGAGGAGGGCGACAAGGTGAAAGTCACTTTGCGCTTCCGCGGCCGCGAGATGGCGCATCAGGATCTGGGATTCCGGCTGCTCGAGCGGGTGAAATCCGAGACCTTGAGTATTGCCAAGGTCGAAGCCGAACCTTCCATGGAAGGCCGCCAGATGATCATGGTGCTCGCGCCGAAATAACGGGGAGCTGGCGAGCTTCGGCAGGCGGAGATGCCACTTCGTGGTGCCGCTCCCTGTTGGCAGGAGGTGCCGTCGGCAACCTGGACGGGGCAAGATCTCACTGCCAGGCACGATGCCCGTAATCGATGGCATAGTTTTGCGGCGCGTTTGCAATCGCGGCCATGCCGGAGAGGACGGCATCCTCGGAGATGATCAGCCGCGTGCCAATACTGCGCAGGAGTTCGCCGTAGGGCGCCTTATTCTCGAACGCCGCGCGAAATTTTTCCGGATCGCAAAACTCCACGATCCTCGGCAAAATGCCGCCCGAAAAGGTGACGCCCCCCTTGGCCAAGAGAGCGAGGGCGAGATCGCCCGCGAAACGCGCAGTCAGAGCCCAGCACAGCCGCAGAGTCGCCGCTTCCTCGCCGCCTGGTTGAGCGTGCGCTCTTTCGATTAACTCGATTTCGCTGGATTCCGCCGCGGCCTCGCCAGCCGCCATGCACCGCGCCCTGTGAAGCCGCATGAGGCCGGCCCCAGACAGGATTGTTTCGGCGTGGACCCGGCCAAGCGAGCCTGTGTCGAGATGCGGCCAAAGCGCGGTTTCTTCGGCTCCGAGAGGCCCAAAACCCATGTGCCCCGCCTCGCTCGCCAAGGCAAAATGGCGGGTTTCGGTTTCGAGCAGGGCCGCCACGCCAAGGCCAGTGCCTAGCCCCATGATAAGCTGCGCGCCGGGCTTTGGCGCAAAGGCGCCGATCGCCTGGACCCACGCGGGTTCGAGGACCGGCAGGCTAAAAGCCTGAGCTTCGAAATCATTGAGGAGCAGGCCTTGATCGAGCCCCGCCTTTGCCGCTACGTCCGCGCCGTCGATCGTCCAATCCGCGTTGGTCATCTTGACGACGCGCCCGCTCACCGGGCCGGCGGCGCAGGCGATCAACGACCGTGGCTTCGCCCCGACTCCTTCGAAGACCGCCGCGAGAGCGTCTTCGAGGCCGGGAAAATCCTTTGTCTTAAGGCGCGGCCCTGGTTCGAGCGGCGCGCCGGACGCTGGCACAACCGCAAACCGTGCGTTCGTGCCGCCAATGTCGCAAAGGAGAACCGGAAAAGGAAATTTCACGTCGAGAGACTTTCGTGAATTGCAAACTTTGCACGATTGGCGCGACGGTTTACACCAAATCAAGCCGCTGGAATTATCGACAGACAGGACTTCAAGATCATTTTTCAGTACCATCCGCTCGTCCCGCCGGGCAAGGACAAGTCGCCTTATCGAAAGCTCGCCTCGGACTTTGTGCCGATCGAGACATTTGGGCTGCATGACTTCATTCGCGGCGAACGCGAATCATTGCGGCTCCTCGTCGAAAAGGCGATGAGCGACCTCAATCATCTTCCAATACCAACCGCCCTAAGTTTTGACCTTCGGCATGACCACGATGTTGTCTGGCCCATTGAGCGGGCGTGGCCATCCGGCACCGTCGAGGATCGGCAGGGTCGATGGCCCTGCGCGCTCCGCTCAACACCCACAAACCAGCTTCGCTCTACGAAGCCTTCCCTTCCGCCGAGGCCAGGCGCCTCGTTGAACGCTTCGAGCGGCATTACTCTCCCAAGCACGGCAGCTGGCTGAACATGGCGGAATCCGAACGCCGCGTTCCCGCAAACCAATGTCTCGCAAACCAATGTCTCGACCGCCGCATTCCTGACCAGGAAACCCTCATCAAGGAAATCGCGGCCTGGGAAAAAGATCCCAACAAACATCACGGCAAAGGCCGATCGGCAATTCACCACCGCAGGCACCCGCATCAGGTAATTTCTACGTGACTCAGGCCACTAGCATATTGAATCCGCCATCGCCGCACCGAATTCTCCTGCCGCGAGCGATCCGGCGCTTACACCCCGTTGGCCCTGGCCAAGCGCCGTTCCCACGGCCGCGTTGTCGGAAAAACCGATAATCCGCTGCGATTCACTTTGCCGGATCCAACCTTCGGCTCATCGGCCGAAATTCTTCCACCAAAAGCAAAGCGGTACGAGACGCCATTCGCACCGCGGGAGCTAAGCACATTTTCCTCCCGGCCTATTCGCCCGATCTGAACCCGATGGATCCTTCGGCGGGCTCAGGAGGTTTCCGCCAAGTCTCGCGGGAAGAATCCGCAAAGGAATGCAGGATATGCGCATGATTAAAGTAATCACGCGCTAGGGTCTCGATTTCGTGATAAGGATTTATATTTAGGGCTTTCATATCGTCACCGCCAGACGTGAATTGAGCGGGATTGCTGGAAGCGGCTCAGGGCATTTTCGCGGTTAAACCCGGCTCAAGAACCGGAAGCCGTGAAGCACGACAATCGTCATCGCCACGATGAACAATCCAAAACCCCATCTCGCAATTGACAAAGTCGGCAGCACCGTCTCGTGCAGAATGAACGTCGCCAGCACTCCCAGTGCAACGACAACGCCGGCGATCATGAGATCGATGTCGGCCACGCGGTTGGAGGCGTACCAGATCGTCTGGTTCGAAAACGTCTTGGCGGTTCGAAAGCCATACCAGTGATTGGACCGTACGCGCCCCACGGCGAGCGGAATTCCAGTCGCGATTAACCCTAAGGCCGCCAGCCCATACAGTAACGCAACGATATCGGCTCGCATGTTACTGAAACCATCGCGGCGGCGAAGCCGCCTTTTAGCGGCGCAAGCGTCAAAAAGCTGTTGCATTCGCACTCGTCGAACCGGGCTGACGGGAGGAGACCAGTGTTACTTACGCGTCGTCGCCGTGGGCGACCTCATTGATATTGATCGTTCTCATGTTGGAAAAGTCGATCGCGACGGGTCTTTTTTCTCTCGCTGCCATTACCTGCAGTGTCTTTATCACATGCTCAAGCCTTCGATAGACTTCCTTGTATTCTCCCGTCGAGGTCGATAAAGCAAGGGGTTTCAGGCAATATTCTATGATTTCGCGGGGCCGGTCGAGTTTGTTCATCTTCGTCGCTCCTTCGCATACCGCTCTTTCGTCCTAATATAATTGTGTAATGAAAATTAGCAAAAAACCGCAACCACGTCCTGAACGCTTGCGGCGCCATGAATGTTGCACAGAGGAACACCGGACATGGCAAAAAAGCAATGATGGTGCCGGGGGGCGGATTGGCGGCGCCAAGCATGGGCCATTTTCAATGGCCCCTACGCCGGACCGCCGAGGTTTGGCTTCGCAAAGTAACCAGTTGCCCACAGTTCGTTAAGCGCCGTTTGTTGGAACGATGGCCGTCAGTCAACCCCGAGACCCAAACGCGGTGCAATAAATTGATCGAGCTAGAGGGGTGCCGCGCTCTGCCTTTATGCCGCGGGACGAACGGCGGGGGTGAAGCCGTGTCGCCCCGCGCGTGAAGTAGAGGGTCAAGCTTGTTGCCCGCATCGACGCCCTGCTGTCTTTATTTTTGTTCTTTTTTCGCGAGCCCCCTTGCCTTTTGCAATTTTGCAATGATATCTGACCCCCGCGACGAACTTTTCCTGCGCGGGGTTGGCCAAAAGGCCGAATGTCCGCCAGGCCAACTAGTTGAGCGGACACAATTAGGGAACTGGAGCAAGTAACTGGAGAAATAGGTAAATTCGCCGCAATTGGGCAGCCATGGCGGAGCTTTTTTACGTTTTTTGAAAACGCAGGTTGACAGCGGGAGCGAGTGCGACCTATAAGCTAAGCAGCGTCTCCAACGCCGCCGTGGGCGGCCGGCGCGGATCGTTTCTCTCGAGTTTCCTCGGGCCTAAAAACCTCCCGGTTGAAAAAGCCGGGCGTTTCGGTGCCGGGCGCAAGCGCGTTGTCGGGGTAGTCAGATTTTTCTGATTGATCAGACGGTTCTTGTTTGACGAGACTTTGCTGTTTGACAATTAAATAGGAAGAAAGAGAAACGTGGACGGCGGAGCCCTTGCGGACCGTATTCATTATATATCCATATAATGTTTGCGGTCGATGAGATACTCTGGCGGTCACGTAAACTTAAGTTCACCAAGTTTGCGAACCTATGGTTCGCAGGTAGGTGTGCTTGGGACTCGTCATAGAGATAGTGACCAGCCGGTACCAAATTCTCATTCAACTTGAGAGTTTGATCCTGGCTCAGAACGAACGCTGGCGGCAGGCCTAACACATGCAAGTCGAACGCCGTAGCAATACGGAGTGGCAGACGGGTGACTAACGCGTGGGAACATACCCCTCGGTTCGGAATAACTCAGGGAAACTTGAGCTAATACCGGATACGTCCGAGGTCTTGATCGACCTTGGAGAAAGATTTATCGCCGGAGGATTGGCCCGCGTCTGATTAGCTTGTTGGTGA
>DASYNQ010000046.1:0-9146 GCA_036008425.1 Methylocella sp.
AGCATGCTAAGGCGCCTACCCCAGATGACTACCGAGCCTGCTTGGAGGCGGCTCGCGTGCCAGCTTTTTGCGCAAACTGTGGCAAATGTGCATCGGGCGGCGAAAGAAACGCGTGTGGAACCGCGAGAGATATTGCATAAAAAAATTTGCGGCGCACGCTGCACGGCGACCAATGACTGTCCCTGGAGATACGTAAATGCCTCGTCCGCCAAAATTCATCCTCGTGCCAGCCCTCTGCGCCGGCACGTTCCTTGGACTCGGGGGCTATGCCCGCGCCGCCGAGCCCGCCCCCACGCCGCCGCCAGCCAATTGGTGGGACACATTCACCGTAGGGGGCACGGTGGAGGCCGGTGTTACGTTAAATGGGGACAATCCCGGCGACGGATTGAATTTCGGGCATTTGTTCACCGACAAGGCCAACACCCTGCTGCTCAATCAGATCCTGCTGACCGCGCAGCGGCCGCTCGATCCGAAGGCGACGGATTACGATTTCGGCTTCAAGCTGCAAGGGATGTACGGGTCGGATGCGCGCTACACGCATTATCTCGGCGAGGGAGATTATTGGATCCATGAGCTGAACCAAATCACTCCCGTCGAGGCCTGGGTAGCCGCGCATACTCCTTGGCTGTATTCGGGCGGCATCGACTTCAAGGCCGGTCAATGGGTCACCTTGGAAGGCGCCGAGACGATCGACCCGACCACCAATTACCTCTACTCGCATTCCTATATCTTCAATTTCGGCATCCCGTTTGTGCACACCGGCATCATGTCGGTCTCGCATGTCGATCCGCTCGTCGATATTTATGCCGGCATCACCACCGGCGTGAATACGACCTTTGGAGACGCCAACGTTGCCCATCCGGCGTTCCACGGCGGCATTGGCTTCAATCTGCTCGGCGGCAACCTGACGATCCTCGCCACCACCCATATCGGGGCGCAAACTCCCAATACCAACGGGACCAACAACACGATAGATACCATCGCGTTGTGTCATTGCAATCCGAGCACCACGGTGCGCTATCTCAACGACATCACGGCAACCTGGAAGATCAACGACTCCTGGAGCCTCATCACCGATCTCAACTACATCCACGACGATGGCACATATCTTAATGCCAGCGGTACCGGCACCTTTAATCCGAGCGGCTATGGCGGGGCGCAATACGTCGTCTACACCGTCAACGAATGGTTGAAGGCCGTTGGCCGCGTCGAGGTTTGGCGCGACAACAATAACTTCTTCGTGGCGGCCTTCCCCGGCAATTTCGACTTCGTCAACGCCGAGCACGGCTTTATCAACACGTCGTTCCCCGGTGGTCCGGCGGGGGGGGGAACGACCTATTTCGAGATCACCGGAGGCCTCAACATCGCGCCAACGATTCCGAAGGGAACGCCCTTGCTCCAGTCAATCACCTTCCGGCCGGAGGTTCGCTACGACGCGTCCTTGAACAACACGACGCCCTTCGATGGCCAGACCGTCTTCGGAGGCCGGGGCTTCCCTGGTTTCGGGGCCGGCACCAAGAGTTCGCAATTCACCTTCGGCGGAGACATCATCGCGAAGTTCTGAGACTTGCAGCCCTGGCGCCCCGGGGCCTGACGGAAATTCCGCCCCACCGAAGCATTTTGGCCGGGCGATGTCTTTTGGGCGCGGGAGCGTAGGAGCGTATCGCGGCATCCGGGCGAGAGACCCGACCATTACGCCACCGTGAACACCGGCCCGGCAGGTGAATACCTTCCCGCGCGCAGCCGTTGCCCGCTCACTTTTTCGTGTGCCCAGTAACTGGGCCGCCACCTTCCCCGTACTTGTCCCATAGGAAGTGCATGCGAGACAATTTTCGAACGAGCCAAGGAGCCGATGAGGAAACGCACCGTCACGCTTTCGCTATTTCTGCCCGTCCTGTCGATATCAGGCACCGCCCATGCCTTGCCATAATTATACAACACCATCCAACTCTGGGCAAAAGCGCGGATGGTTTCGTGGGGTACGATTCTTCAGATGTAGCTATTTATCGCAGTCGGCCCGGTATGAAGGAGGGCCTGTCAGTGGCCCACAAGCCACCCCCTTTCAATCAAGGCTCCGTTGCAAGGCAAGAGCTTTGATTCGGACTAGTAACTGACGTCCACGGAGGGATAAGTCCCATGAAGATACTTGAACTAGCGGCCCGTCTCTTCCCGGGCGATCTGCTCGAAGCGGATGACGGGCCACATCGAATCATGGTCATCGAACGGCACAAGGACTTTGTCTGGCTCGGCTGCGCGAGCCACCGCGATTTCTGGCTGCGGAAAAACTTGGAAGTGTGGATCGACGCTCCTGTAAACCTCGCCAGCTTCGCGAGGCGCCGAGTGGCCGGAACAACTGATGTGTCGGCTATTCTTGAAGGGGAGCGCCGGCGTCGATAACCTTCCGGCCGGAAGTTCGCTACGACGCGTCCCTGAACAGCACGACGCCGTTCGATGGCTCGCTGAGGAGCGTCCCTGGCGGCCGGGGCTTCCCTAGTTTCCGGTCGGCACCAAGAGCTCGCAATTCAACTTCGGCGGAGACATCATCGCGAGGTTCTAGGTGATGTGCCGAAAAAGTTGAGCCGCGTTCGAATTGAGACTTTGCGTCGTGTAATCGGATAGGCGCGCGTTCGGCTCCAGCGGCAAGCGAGCGCGAAGGCCGCATTAAGCTTGATTGGTTTTTATCCAAGGTCCGTGATTTGGATCGATGACGGACGGGTTCGAATGCACCGGACGCGTGATTTTATCCGCCAGAATGTCGAACGCGCTCCCTAAATCCAGGGCGACAGCACCATTTTGTCTCGCCGTTGCGCAATACTTCTTGCCAAATATGCCGGCGCCGGCAAGCACGAGCGTTCCGCGAAGGTCTGACCGCAACGCCTCGATGATCTCTTTGTATCGAGTTGGATAATGGAAAGGCCGTTCAGGCGACGATTGATCACTCGCTTGCACCGGTATCGGCAGAAACGCCGCAAGCCGACTTTTCAACTTCTCCGAAAAGAGCGTTTCGAGTTCGTGCCGACCGGTGATCACGACGACGCGCGGCGCGTTGTCGAGAACAACGTCGAGATGCTCCAACAAACCGAGATGAACCCACGCGCTTGTTAGGACCGTATTGCGAAACTCGCCGTTTTTGACGGCCCGATCGCCATATTGCAGCGCTTCGATCATCCCTAACGCGCCGCGCAAATTTTTCCTGTCGATGGCTTGGGAAATCTTTCGAATTTGCACATCCGATGAATTGGGACCGAACGCCCTCAAGCCAATTATATCGGCGCCGGCGAGCAACGTGGACAACTCACGCGACAAACGCTTGGCGTCCTCGATTGGCAGCGTTTGATTGTCGTTCATGAGAAAAACCGCGTTGACCCATTTCAATTCAAACTCATTGGGGCGACGGGCAAATCGAAGAAGATTGGCTTCGGCATCGCCTAATCTCACCACTAACAGAGGCTTTGAGCAACCTAGCGCGCGTATCGCCTCGTCCGCGATGAAACGGGCCCCGTCCCGGTGGTCTTCGATCAAGAGGCGGGATCGAATTTTGCAATTGAGGACAAAGGAATCGTGATCATAACTGCTGATAAATCTATTATATTCGTCTTTCGCCAGACGAATTTCTTCTTCTCGTGCCAAATCCATAGTCAACTCTCGGCCCGGCTTTCGCGGAGATTGCCAGCTCTCGCAGAGATTGATTGGGCAATCGACCCGTTGGACCTACACGCCCCTGGAGTGCCGCAACTCGTCGCGGGCGACCGTGATGGCCAGGTGCCCGGCCGGCGCGAGGGAGTCGTCGCCTGTCAAATGTAGGGTTGCCCAGACCGCCGATCGAACCAAAATGTTTCACGCGAAACATTTTTGTCCGCTCGATCGGCAAAAACAGACACAGTTTCTCGGCCCAGCTCAATAGCTGATATTTAAAATCTCCAGGCGCTCGACGCCTTTCGGCGTCCGCACCTCGACGATATCGCCTTCCCCCGCTTTCAAAAGCGCCTTGGCGACCGGTGAGATCCAGCTGACTTCGTTGAGTTCCGAGCGTGCTTCGTCGATGCCTACGATCCGGACGGTCTTTTCTTCATCCCGCGCGTTGCGATAAACGACCGTCGCGCCGAAATAGACCCGCTCCCGATTCTTTTGCCGCGCGGGATCGACGGCTTCGGCGATTTCCATTCTTTTGCGGAGAAACCGCATTCGCCCGTCGATCTCCCGCAGGCGCCGCTTGCCGTAAATATAGTCGCCATTTTCCGACCGGTCGCCATTGCCGGCGGCCCAGGACACCGTCTCGAGGGTTTTGGGCCGTTCGATTTTTTGCAATTGCGCAAACTCGTCCTGGAGCCGTTGAAGACCCTCCGGCGTGATGTAATTTTTGGTTCCGGCCGGAAGTGCGGGGATTTCGCCCTCGAAATCCACTTCCGTCTCGGCTTCCTTGGTGAAAGCTTTGCTCACGGCGCCAATCGTGAATGTGGGAGTAGCGGGGCCGGAGCAATCCCGGCCACGGCAAGCCGGTTAATGATCGGCGATTGTCGAGACCCCGGTGCGCAGGAGTGCAACCACTTTGGCGGCGGCGCCGGCCGGCGACGCGGCTGCCTGCGGCTTAACCGGAGCAGGGGCCGCGACGGAGTTTTGCGGCTTGCCATTGGCGTCGCGCGGCTTGGCGGCGGTGGTTTCATTTCGCCTTGGCGGCAAGGGAACCGCGGCCGGCTGCGGGATCGCTGTTTCGGTTGCGGGGGGCGGCGGTGTTTCGGCTTTCGGTTCGACCGGCTTCGCGCCCCATAGCCGGGCGAACAAGGAAGAGACTTGCGGCTTCGCGGGCTCGGGAGCGGCGGTGGCGACGGTGACGAGTTCAACCGGTTTGGGGCTGGGGCCTTGAACGGAATTGGCGGCCGTCCTGATCGCGCCCGGCTTGGCGGCGGCCACCCGCCTGGCTTTCTTTGACTTGCCTACGTCGAGGGCAATATCGATGGGGCCTTTCGCCAGCGCATCTGGGCGGCTCGCATAGCTTGCCAGCGAAGCGAAATCGGGATGCTGGCCGCCATCGGCATAGACGGTGCGGACGGGGCGCACGCCTTGCGCGGCGAGTTCGGCGATTTTAGCTTCGTCGCGCTTTTGCTCGGCGGCGACTCCGGCTTGCGTTTCGTCGTTGCGTTTCAGCGGCGGGCAGGCGGCGGTTGCATCGAAATGCGACCCGTCGGCAGGAGCCGCATTGAAAACATAATGCTTGTTGCAGACGCCAAGCACCACATCCTGTTTGGTCACTTCGAAATTATCGGAACCTTCCTTCAATTGGTTCCAGAAGCCGATATTCGGATCGAGTCTGTATTTGGCGAGATTTTCCGCGGTCATATGGAAGGGATAGGACTGCATCTGGATGGCGTGCTGACCGCCGGCGAAAGCTTCCCGGGCGATCGCATAGATCTCGGCGATCTGGGCGTCGGTCATCGAAAAGCATCCGGCCGAGGAACAAACGCCATGCACCATGATCGAGCCGCCGGTGTGTCCCATGGCGCGATCGTAGGCATTGGGATAGCCGACGTCGAAAGAAAGATAATAGGCGGAATTCGGATTCATCCGCGCCGGGGTGATCGCATAGAAGCCTTCCGGCACCTGCCGGTCGCCCTCCCGCACCTTGGGTCCAAGCTGTCCCGACCAGCGGCACATCGGGAAGGATTTCAAATAGGCGTAGTGCCCGTCCGCTTTCATCTTCCAGATCTCGAGTTCCGCCTCTTTTTTATAGGTGCGGATCAGGACAGGAGCGTCTTTCGAAGACCCGATCGCCTCCATCGCGGCGAGCGTCTTAGACGGGAGCGGCGCAAGCGAACGGGACGTCATGGGCGAGAAGGTGGATTCCTCGCAGCCGGCCAAAAACCCGCCCGCGAGCGCAATCAAAGCAAAGGCAGGAAGCTTATTCACGACACGGTGACGCCGCATGGATATTTGCCCGCTGAGCTAATGGTCTTGGCGACATGGCTGACTAGCCTACGGCTGGCATCCTTACGCGAGGGTTACCAGAACCTTGAACTAATCCAAGACATTCTAAAACTCGGTTAATGGCCAAAAAAAGTTTTAAAGCCGGCGAACACAAGGTTTGACGTGGAGTTTCCCGCCGCCACTCACGGCATTATATCTTGCGTCCGATATTCAAGAATTTCTCGGTTCGGGACGCTTTGAGTTCGGCTGGCGGCATATCCCAAAAATCCTCCAACGCCGCGGCGATGGCGTCGCCAGCCGCAACGATCGCCGCGTCCGGATCGCGATGGGCGCCCCCCACAGGCTCCGCGACGATTGTGTCGATGATTCCGAATTTGAGCAGATCCTGGGCGGTGATCTTCATATTTGTCGCGGCGTCCTCGGCGCGGGAGGAATCGCGCCAAAGGATCGCGGCCGAGGCTTCCGGTGTCGCGACGGTGTAGATCGCATGTTCGAGCATCAAAACCTTGTTGCAGCTCGCGATGGCAATGGCGCCGCCGGACCCGCCTTCGCCGAGAATAACCGCGATGCTCGGCACGCCGAGCAAAAGCGAAGCATCGGTCGCCCGCGCAATCGCTTCGGCTTGGCCGCGTTCTTCGGCGTCCACGCCGGGAAACGCGCCGGCGGTATCGACAAGTGAAACGACGGGCAAACCGAAACGGTCGGCAAGCTGCATGAGGCGCACGGCCTTACGATAGCCTTCCGGCCGCGCCATGCCGAAATTATGCTTAATTCGTGCTTCGGTGCCTGAGCCTTTTTCTTGGCCCAGGACGCAGATCGCACGGCCGCGAAACCAGCCGAAACCGCCGACGATCGCGGCGTCCTCGCCAAATTGCCGGTCGCCCGACAAGGGCGTGAAATCGCACACGAGGGCTTTGACATAATCGCTAAAATGCGGCCGCTGCGGATGCCGCGCGACCTGCGTCTTCTGCCAGGGCGTCAGATTGGCATAAAGATCGGCGAGCGCCTTCTCAGCCTTGGCTTCGAGCCGGGTCAGTTCCTCGCCAATGGCAACTGCGTCGCCCTGCGCCGCGAGCTGGCGGAGTTCCAGAACCTTGGCTTCGAGTTCGGCAACTGGTTTTTCAAAATCGAGATAGCTTCGCATTGCCGGCAGAGAGGTTATGCCAAGGACCGGACCCGCCTTGGCGCCGCGCCCAAATTTCCGTCAGGGCGGCACAAGGAACGGAAATTCGCGAACCGAAACCAACGCCAATTGCATGATCGGCCCTTGGCACTTCAGGAGCGCGGAAATTCGCTATTTTGAGCCGCGAAGTCAAGAAACCGCGCCGGCGGTGCGCATGGTTTGGAGGCAAGCCCGCGTTAAGCCGCGTGCGAGGCGGCTTCGCCGGTCAACACCGCGTAAAGCGCGCTGACGTCGCGCGCGGCGCGAAGCGTCGCCGTAATTTTTGGGTCGCGGAGCACTCGCGCCATCCGCGCCAGCGCTTTCAGATGGTCGGCGCCAGCCGTCTCCGGTGCGATTAAAAGACAAATCAGATCGACCGGCGCGCCGTCGAAGGCATGAAAATCGATTGGGCGGGCAAGCCTCGCGAAAATCCCGAAGATCGTTTTTGCCCCGGCGAGCTTGCCGTGGGGAATGGCGATCCCTTCGCCAATTCCGGTCGAGCCGAGCCGCTCGCGCTGGAGCAAAACATCGAAGATTTGCCGCGGCACGAGGCCGGAAATCGAGCCCGCCCGATCGCTCAGTTCTTGAAGCGCGTGCTTCTTCGAGTTCACCTTGAGGGAAGGGACAACCGCCTCGGGGGTGATCAATTCGGTCAGCAGCATGGGTTGAAATAATCCGGTCCGCGTCCGCTGTCGGGACATAACTGTCGATGGTTCAGGCCAAGTCTAGGCAGGGCCGTCTCGGGCCTCGCGCGAGGCTCCGGTCTTTTTCACTCCCGGCCTGGATCGATCCAGCCGATATTTCCGTCAGGGCGGCGATATACGACGTTGGTCCGCCCATCGGAAGCGCGACGAAAGACAACGACTTGGGCATTGGTCGAATCGAGCTCCATCGCAGCCCCCGAAACGGTCATCTCCCTGAATCGCGATGATGGCTCGGCGATGACCGCCGGATGGCGATCGAGTGTTTCGCCTTGCGCCGCCCGGGGCTCGTTGCGCTGCGTGCCGGAAGCCATTTCGCGTAAAAATTGTTCTAGCTTGGTCCTGCCGTCCGCGGTCGTGCCGGCGTGATGGTCCAAGAGCCGCTCTCTATGGCGCCGGATCTGATTTTCGATGAGATCTGCGGCGCGATTGAAACTAGCGTAGGGCTCATGCGCCTGGGCGTCGGCTTGCAGTGTGACGCCGGACATCAGGTGCAAGCTACAATCGGCCCGGAATCCCGACCCTTCCGGTTCAACCGTTACATGGCCGGCGGCCGGTCCAGCCCGGTATTTCGCCAGGGTGGCATCGATTCGCGCCTCGATGTGCGCCCGAAAAGCTTCGCCGATGTCCAAATTCTTGCCCGAGACGCGCAAAGTCATTGCCCATTCTCCGTTACCGGCGCCGCCCGCCATTCGGGCTGGCGCAATTTATCCCAATGGCCATAAAGAATGACCGTCGATTCCTGCCCTCAATTTAACGCTCTTCGTTTCTGATATAGGCAAAAATTCGAGAAATTAACCTGTGCACGGGCGGCCACCAGCTCGCCCAAGCAAAGCTTGGCGGAATGGCCAACATGCTCTCGATCTCTTCATTTTAGCGTAGGTCACGACCGCTATCATGCTCCAAATGGCGGTCCGATGCGAGCGAGCCTTGCCCCCGAGCCCGTTGCCCGCTGGATTCCGCGCGGGTTTAGGCACGGCCGTGGTCGCGCGCCGCATCAACTTCTCGCCTTTTCGCGCCGGCGCTCCACCGAGGAGGGGATTTTCAGATTTTCGCGGTATTTGGCGACCGTGCGCCTGGCGATGTTGATATTGGCCTCCTTCAGCCTGACGACAATTGCATCGTCGGACAGAATTTGCGAAGGACTTTCCTGGTCGATCATCTGCCTGACCCGGAACCGCACCGCTTCGGCCGAGTGCGCGGCGCCGCCGTCATGCGCGGCGATCGAGGCCGTGAAAAAATATTTGAGTTCGAAGAGACCGCGCGGCGTCGCCATATATTTGTTGGATGTCACCCTGGAGACGGTGGATTCATGCACGCCAACCGCCTCCGCGATCGTCTTGAGATCGAGCGGGCGCAAA
>DASYNQ010000047.1:0-1686 GCA_036008425.1 Methylocella sp.
ACGATCCGCGGCTGGCATTTCGGCCGCCGTCCCGCCGTGCGCACCCCTCGCGCGCGGGAAGTCCTTACCGAATTGGTGCCGTTGCTTTTACAGGCGTTCGCGCACTCAGGCGACCCCGATGCCGCGCTCGCTGCGTTCGATGCCGCGCTGGCCGGCATGCCCGCGGCAGCCGAACTTTTTTCGGTTCTAAAATCCAATCCGCCGATCTGCGAATTGTTCGGCGAAATTCTTGGCGGCGCGCCAAGACTCGCACGCACCGTCATAGGCCGTCCGCATGTGCTCGACGCCGCGATCGATCCGGAAGTCCTCAACGCTCCGCTCGATGAAAATGCGTTCAAGCAACGCGCCGGACAAATCCTGCAACATAAACTCGAGACCGAGGAATTCCTCGATGCGCTGCGCGATTTCGTGAAGGAGGAACTCTTTCCCATTGGCCTGCGGTTGTGGTCCGCAACGATCGAAGCATCCGCGGCGGCGCTCGCCTATTCGGCGCTGGCGGCGAGCGTCGTCGAGGCTTGCCTCGTTCACGTCGAGCGCGGCTTCGCGGGCGAGCATGGGCGGGTGCCGGGAGGCAGGTCGATCGTTTTGGCGCTGGGCAAGCTTGGCTCGCGCGAAATGACCGCGGCCTCGGATCTCGATCTTATGCTCATCTATGATTTTGATCCTTCGCGGCCGGAGTCCTATGGTTCCCGCTCTCTCCACGCGGTGCAATATTACACCCGCTTGGCGCAGCGCCTAATCTCCGCCCTGACTGTCGCGACGCGTCGCGGCCGGCTGTATGAAGTCGATATGCGGTTACGCCCTTCCGGCGGTAGGGGACCGCTCGCGACCCAATTTACGAGTTTCGTCGATTATCAAACCAAGGAGGCGGAAACTTGGGAGCATATGGCATTGACCCGCGCGAGACCGGTTGCGGGCAATGTTCAACTTGGAGCACAAGTCAGCGATGCGATCCGCGCCGTGCTCAGGCGGCAGCGCGGCGGCGCGCTGCACCACGATGTTTATGAAATGCGGCGCCTCATCGCGCAAGCCAAGGGAGACGGCGACCCCTGGGATCTGAAGCTTGCGGCGGGCGGCCTGATCGACATCGAATTCTTGGCCCAATACCTTTTGCTGCGCCACGCCCACGCCGAGCCAAGCCTCATTTGCGTTTCGACCTTGGCCGTGATCGAGACCGCGGCGACGCGCGGACTGCTCGACGTGGAGCGCGCGCGCGTTTTGGTGAAGGCGTACCGCCTCTTTTCGGATGTTACGCAAATCCTGCGCCTGACCTTGGACCCAGGCGCCGATCCACGCGCGGCGAACGAAGCGGTCAAGCGGCGCCTTGCGAAAGTGGGTGGCCAGCCGGGCATCGGCGGGCTCGAAAGCTGCCTTCGCGACATGCGCGCCGAGGTGCGCCGTGTTTTCGATAATGTTTTGTCACCCCGCTGAGGCACGCAATTGCGATTGCGCGGGCCGGCGTAAGGCGCCTGCCGCCAAAAGTAGCTTTTGGCGCGGCACGTCGCGTGACTCGGGCAAATGGACGAGGACGATCGTTCCATTGCCAACCGATGACCGGATGCGTATCGAGCCGCCATGCAAATCGACGAGCGAACGCGCGATCGCGAGGCCAAGGCCCGAACCCTTCATGCCGTTGTCGAGCGTTCCGTCCAATTGTTCGAACGGCCGGCCAAGCCTTGCCAGAGG
>DASYNQ010000048.1:0-12059 GCA_036008425.1 Methylocella sp.
CGCGGACGCTCCCGCCAGCTTCAACACGCGAAATCGCTCGCTCACGCAAATCCATAGATAAAGGCTTTGCCATCCATGCTGGCCTCCGTCCCAGCATCGATGTTGAATCAAATTCCCGCTGATTCGGGAATCCCCCGATTCGGCCAAATTTCATCCCGCTCTAGTCGACCGCTTAGCTGAGATCGGCGTCGCACAAGACCAGGCGCTCCTTTACGATGAAATTGGCAAGTTCAACCGGCTTTTTGATCAAATGCACGCGGCGGATATTGAACTTCGTGCGCGAGGCCCCGCAGCTCGGCTAGCGTTGCTACGACTCTTTGATTATCAGAATATGCAGGTCCGATTGCAGGCAGCTAGGTGGAGTCTTGGGGTCGCGCCAGAGGCAGCTCGGCCAGTAATCGAATCCATCAGTGAATCAAACTGGTTTCCACAAGCCGGCGAGGCGGGAATGACGTTGTCGAACCTCGATTCAGGCATCTTCAAACCAGATTGAAATAGGGACGTTCTGTTGCGTCTGATGGCTCAAACCAATTGACGGCACGGGCGTCGCGCTGCGAGAAAGCGGCCACGTTCGTCGGTGAGCATCGCAAGCCGCCCCACCTAAAGGAGTCCTGGCGGCTCTCGCGGAGGGCCGGTCCGTTCGCGCAAAAATCTTCGCGGTTCGTCGCCAGGGTGATCCTCCAAAGCGAACGCTGCCGGTTATGTAAGATTGGGCAAATCGACACAGCGTGGGTGCGTTGACATGCAAGCGATTGTGAGCGCTATATGCGCGCATGCCGGACACGAACTGCGCCCGCTTCGATGGTTGCTCCATCGCGATAAGCCTGGCGCACCCGGTTTCACAATGAGTTCAGAGCCCGACGTCTACCGCCACGGTGGACTCATGGAAGTTTGCCGGAACTGGTCCGTGAAGAGCTGTCCGCCATTTTGTCGGTCAATGAGGCAGGAACTCTCGAGGCGACGAGGGCTTCCGCACGCCACGATCATAATCGGAATCGGGACCACGAATGGTGTCATTCAGCGCAGGCCAGGAAGCGGCTCGCCGTCTCCTGGAGGGGCCGCAGCGTTACACTTGCCTTGCAGGAGGGACACGCTCAGGCAAGACCTTCCTCATTGTCCGCATGATTATGATCCGTGCGCTCCAGGCAAAGGATTCCCGCCATGTTATATTGCGCCACCACGCCAATGCGGCGCGGGCTTCCATCGCGCTTGGCACGCTTCCTCAAGTCGTGCAGCTCTGTTTTCCCGGGATGCGGCTTAAGGAGCATCGCCAGGACGGTTATTTTGCGCTGCCGAATGGCTCGCGTGTCTGGATTGGCGGGCTCGACGATAATGACCGCGTCGAGAGAATCCTCGGGCTCGAATATGCCTCCGTGTTCCTGAACGAAGCCTCGCAGATTCCTTATTCCACCGCGTTGATTGCCTTCACGCGGCTCGCCCAAGTGACGCGCGGAATTCGCCAGCACGCCTTTGTGGATCTCAATCCGGCTGGAAAGTCGCATTGGACCAATGTTCTTTTTGGCGAACGACGCGATCCGGTTTCCATGCAGCCGCTAAAAGACCCGGAAAACTATCGGCGCGCGTTTTTAAATCCTCCTGACAATACCGAAAATCTTTCCGCGGGGTTTTTGGCAAGTCTCGAAAATCTGCCGGAAAAGCAGCGCAAACGTTTTTACGAAGGCGTTTATGTTGATGAAGTCGACGGTGCACTATGGACGTACGAGACAATCGATTCCGGCCGTCGCGCGCCCGAGGATATCCCCGACGAGAAGCGTGCGGCGGTTGTCGTCGCCCTCGATCCTTCAGGCGCTGCGGGACGCGATGACTTGGGCGCGGACGAGATCGGAATGGTCGTTGCGGCAAGGGGATTTGATGGCGATTGCTATGTTCTCGCGGATCTTTCCTGCCGCGAGGCGCCGGCGGTCTGGGGTAGACGGGCGGCCGTAGCCTTTCATGAATTTCGCGCCGATTGCATCGTGGCCGAGGGCAACTTCGGAGGCGAGATGGTGCGCGCGACCATCCAGGCGGCGGACCGAAACGCGCCGGTACGTCTTGTGACCGCAAGCCGCGGCAAGGCTGTTCGCGCCGAGCCGATCTCGGTACGGTACGCGCAAGGCCAAGTGCATCACGTGGGCCGATTCGGCAAGCTCGAGGACCAGCTCTGCGCCTTTTCCTCGGCGGGCTACACGGGCAGCGGCAGTCCCGATCATGCGGACGCCGCGATATGGGCGCTGACGCATCTTTTCGGGGCCGATGACGGGACTGGGATTATCGAATTCTATCGGCGTGAGGCCGAAGGCCATGAGGGCGCGTGACGCCGCAATCATCTGCCCGAGCAATTGCGCCCACCGGGCGCAATGAACAACAATCAACTGCGCGAAGGAAACACCATGGCCGAGCGTGGCGCGGGGCAAAGAAGCTGGCCGCTTAGTCCCTATGAGGTCAATGTCAGCTTCGCGAGGACCAACGGGGATGGGGCAGCCTGGTTCGGCCCCTTAACGCCAATCACGCCGCTCGCGCCCCCCGAGGTCGCCGGGCGGCAATGGGATTATCCGGCCGGCTATAATCTCTCGACGCTCTCGCGTCCGTTCGAGCCGATTACATTTTCGACGTTGCGCGCGCTCGCCGACGGTTACGATCTTTTGCGTCTTGTCATCGAGACGCGAAAGGATCAGGCCGCGCGGCAAACCTGGAACATCGCCGCGCGGGATAATGGGGCGCGTTCCGCGACGGACGCGGCGCGTATCGCGACGGTGAAAAACTTTTTCGCCCGGCCGGACGGCATCCATGGCTTTGCCGATTGGCTGCGCATGCTCCTCGAAGAGGTTTTCGTGACCGACGCGCCGGCGCTCTATATGAGCCGCGATCGCGGCGGCCGGTTGAAGGCGCTCATGCCGCTTGACGGGGCCACGATCAAACCGGTGATCGATTCCTGGGGCCGCGTGCCGCAGCCCTACCTCGACGGCGAGACGCTTGTCTACCCCGCCGCCTATCAGCAGATTCTGAAAGGTTATCCGGCCATCGATTATTCGGTACGCGACCTGACCTACCGGCCGCGCAATCCTCGCGTCAATCGCGTCTACGGCATGAGCCCCGTCGAGCAGGTCGTGACGACGGTGAACATCGCCCTGCGCCGGCAATTGTATCTCCTCGATTATTTCGCCGAGGGAAATATTCCGGACAGCCTGATTGGCGTCCCGGAAACCTGGACGCCGGATCAGATCGCTTCCTATCAGAAATATTGGGACGCCTATTTCGAAGGTGATCTTGGCCGCCGCAGGCGGGCCAAATTCATACCCGGCGGCGTTGCGAAGACCTTTATCCAGACAAAGGAGCCAGAACTCAAGGGGCCGTTCGACGAATGGCTCGCGCGCATCGTCTGCTTTGCTTTCTCGATCTCGCCCCAGGCTCTCACCCAGACGGTCAACCGCGCCACCGCCGAGACCCAAAAGGAGCTTGCCGAGGAGGAGGGCCTCGCGCCGATCCTCGCCTGGGCGAAGGCGCTCATCGACGACATTCTGGCAGCCGAATTCGATGCGCTCGATCTCGAATTCGTCTGGAGCGAGGGTCACGAAACCGATCCTGCGACGCAAGAGGCGATTCTCTCGGGCTATACATCGAAAGGCATTTTGACCATCAACGAGGCACGCGCCGCGCTGGGCCGCGCGCCGCTGGCGGAGGCCTCGGCGAATAGGCCGATGACGCTGACCAACGCGGGCTTTGTCGCGCTGCCCGAATAGGCGGAACCTCAAGCCTCCGGCTTTTCAAATTCCCGTCTTTGGGATTTTTGCATGCACGGTCTTGTCTCCGGCAAGGCGCGGATGGCCGCGCGCACGCTGCTTGCGCGGGCAGGCGACGTCTTTGTGTGACCGGGGCTCGCTCTGACGGAAAGGCGCGGCGCCGTATCTGACACGATAGGTCAAGACAGGCCGGCGCAGCTAGCGAAGAAATCGAGATCACGTCCGAGATGATCGAGCCGGCACTAGTCGCGCGAGGATGATGGCTTATGATGCGCCACCGTCATGTTCTTTGGCTTGCGTTCGTGCAGGAGTTTGATCGAACCAGGTTCTCGTGTGGCTTCGTGTGCGGGTGGGCCTGCGCTTGGGCGGCAAGTAGCTTCTGTATTTGGGTTTTGGTGCATGCCTTTTGAGGTAAAGTGTAGTTCTCTAAGTGCTTCCAGCATGCTCTCAATGGCCCCAGTGGAGGATGCATTTGCGGCCTTAGAAAGCTGCTGCACCTGACCTTGTCTCACCTGCTCCTCATACGATAATTCTGCGTACTCATACGAACCCTTTGCGTAGTAGGCGCCAACTATTGCTAACAGAAATGTTATTGCCGGTTTACCAAACATAAAAGCTTTCCGGAATACCATGCCAAGTTTTTGACTTACTATATCTAACTCTGCGGCCGCGTTCTCGGGCTCAATCTTGCCAGCAACTACTTTGTCTGACGCTTTGCGAAGCGCCGCGAGCATCGCATGAGTGATATCCGGAGCGCTTAGCACTTTGACGGCTTCAGATGCGAGGTCAAAGATCCCCTCGCTTAGTTTTGCATGTTCAAATCCGCATTCTGGGCACGTTTCTTCGTTGCCCCATACGGTGAAAAATCTGCCGCCGAAATTATAATTCTTCGATGGAAAAATGCTTTTACAAGAAGGGCAAAACGCGGGAAGCGGAGGCCCGTTCGGCTTAGTCCATCCCGCAAACGCGCGCGTGTTTCTATTGGTGAATTTTGGATCATTCGTAATTCGTGTACCGCGAATATCGGCCGATCGCGCTCCGGCGATATCATAAGGCGTCCCAACGTTATGAAAATAATTATTCTCGGCCGTAATATCGACCGGGCCCTTAGCTCTGATACCGACATCGAGGTTAGTGAAAGAATTGTTCGCATAATGTATGGGCATTCGAAAATTCTCCTTCGACTGCATACGTGTCGTATTTGACGAACTCGATTCTGGCCCCTAAAGCGGTTCGCCTTCTTTACTCGTCAGGTTCAATTCTAGATTCGCATTCTGCTTTGGCAGCGCGCGTTGCATTGAGCGGTAGAAGCGACCCCAATTGGTGTTTGCGCGCATGAGGGCGTTCACCGCAAAGATGTGCTTTTCCAATGCAGGATGCCCAACATCATCCAGCGATGGCTGGTGCTCATGCGTGCCGTCCCGAATCAGTTTGGGATCGGTCCGCTCGATCTGCCCTGGGCGGAAGACCCAAGACTTTGGCGCGAGCAAGACATCGAAGCACATCTTCCTTTGTTCAAGACTATGCGCCGGCGGCGGCATTGCTTGCCAAGGCCGTGTTGACGGCGACTCGTTGTGGGGGGTGAACTGCACGCAACCCTTGCGGAAGACAACCACTCTCGCGCTACGTTTGCAATAAGCATCCCCCGGCACGCCGGACGACCAGCGATCCCTTCAATGGTTGTCGCATGGCAACGTGCGTCTCGCGCCTCATGCATACCTCTGCACTTCGCCCGCAAAATGTCGGCGGCACGCAATCGCGTTCGCGGCGTACCTATTCGCCAGCGATTTGAGCACCAAGGGGTCTCGGGTCCCCGCTCTCGATACTTTCTCAATGCAAGGAGCATTCATGTCCGCGCTGCGCATGTTCATTCCGATTACCAAGGTCGACGCGGCGCGGCGCCTCGTCTATGGCCTCGCAACCGCCGAGACGGAAGATCGCGCGGGGGAGATTTGCGATTATGCTTCGACCAAGCCGCTCTATGAAAAATGGTCCGAGGAGATCGCGAAATCGACCCGCGGCAAGTCCTTCGGCAATCTCCGCGCCATGCACGGGCCTGTCGCCGCGGGGAAAGTGACGGCCATCACTTTCAACGACTCGGGAAAGCAGATCGAGATCTGCGCCAAAGTCGTCGATGATGCCGAATGGGCAAAAGTCGTGGAGGGAGTTTATACCGGTTTCTCGCAAGGCGGAGCCTACGAGAGACGGTGGACGGACGCGGAAGGGCTCACCCGTTACACCGCGGCGCCGAACGAAATCTCGCTCGTCGATTTGCCGTGCTTGCCGCAAGCGACCTTTGAAATGATCAAGGCCGATGGAACAAGCGAGCAGCGGCGGTTCGGCAAGGGGATGGACAACGTCGCGCGGCTGGCGAACCTCATCGGGGAATTGGACTGGTTGCAAAATGCCTCGGCATCCGAGGAGATGACCGAGCAGGACGAGTCTGGGGTGCCCGGCGAATTGCGCGATCTCGTCGCACGCGCCTCGGCTATTTTGCGAACCATGGTGAGCGAGGAGACCGCGGAACTCGCGCAAGACGGCGCTTCGCAACAGCCGATGACGATGTTTGCCGCGCCTCTAAGATCCGCGCCTCTAAAAACCCCGCGCCTTGGCAAAATCGGCGCCCAGAACAACGAAAAGGATCAAGCCAGGATCCAGCACTTGCACGATACCTCGGTTGAACTTGGCGCCGTCTGCGAAACGCAAAAAGTCGTGCGAGGCGGTTTGGAAAAACGCTTCGATGTGCTTGCTGAAGCGATCGCCGATGTGCTGCGGCGCGTGAAGAACATCGAGGAGCAGCCCTTGCCTCTGCCGCTCTTGGGCCAACCGCGAGCGATCTCAAAAGCCGAGGATGCGGGCGGCGATGCTCATGATAACGGCGCCATCGAGAAGCTGCTTGCGAACCCCGAAGCTCTGTCGGTTCTCGCCATCAAATTGGCGCAGCGCAACGGCCGTTCGCCGCTGCGATGAGCGTCTTTCCCCTGCGCCACGCTTGAATGCCGGAACGCCCAACTTTTGACGATAGCCTTACGCGAGCGCCCGCTGCGTTCCTCGTGTCTCGAGGCGGGGCGGTCCGTCGCGCCAAAAGGCACTCTCGCGAAAAAAGTGTTCGCCACGAAACTCCCTTCAAAATTCCCTGCGGCTAGGAGCAACACATGACTATGCATACCGATGTTCAGGACGTACTGGACCGGCTCAAGACCGCGCAGCAAAAGCCGCTCGGCGATCCCCGCTTCAAGAGCCTCATTGGGCTTGAAAAAACAAGCACCTTCTCGCAAAGCGCGAGCGCCACCTCCGGGCTTACCTTCTACGATCTGGAACTTGGCGCGAAATTTCTTTATCCGGTTCTCACGCCCTTGCGCAACATGATTCCCCGCGTTTCGGGCAAAGGCGGCATCCAGGCCGCGTGGCGGGCGATCACCGCGATCAACACCATGGGCTTACGCTTCGGCGTTTCTTCGGCAAATCGCGGCGGAGTGCTGGCTGTTGCAACCAAGGACTATACCGCGACCTACAAGGGCATCGGCGTCGAGACGAGTGTCGATTTCGAGGCGCAATATGCCGGCCAGGATTTTGACGATGTCCGCGCCGTCGGCGCCAAGACAGGCCTCGAGGCCCTAATGCTCGGCGAAGAGGCAATGATCCTTGGCGGCTGCACATCGACGCCGCTCGGCACCACGCCGTTGCCGACGCTAGCGTTTTTGCCCACGGGCGGCACTCTTGCCGCGCAGACCTGGTCGGTGATATGCGCCGCACTGACGCTTGACGGCATTATGAATGGAAGCGTCACCGCGATGGGTGGCGTGCAAGGGTCAATTACGCGCCTGAACGCCGACGGATCGTCCGACACCTTCGGTGGCGGCGTGGCGAAGCAGAGCCCAAACGCAACCGTCGTCACGACGGGCACGACCGGGTCCATCACCGCGAGCGTTACGCCGGTCTCCGGTGCGCTGGGCTATGCGTGGTTCTGGGGTGCGGCGGGTTCCGAGGTGCTCGGCGCGATTACGACGATTAATTCAGTTGTGATCGCCGCCAACGCCAGCGGCGCACAGACGGCCGCTTCGCTTGGTACCAATGACAACTCCACGAATGCGCTCGCTTTCGATGGGCTCATCTATCAGGCGCGCGTCCCGGGCTCTGGGTCTTACGTTTCCATGATGGCTTCCGGGAGCGCCGGAATTGGCACGCCGCTCACTTCGGACAGCGCGGGCGGCATCGTCGAGATCGATGTTGCTCTAAAGTCCATGTGGGATAATTACCGGCTTTCTCCCGACACGATGTGGGTCAATTCCCAGGAGGCCCTGAACATTTCAAGGAAGATCCTGTCGGGGTCGCAGACCGCCGCGCAGCGGTTCGTTTTCGAATCGTCGCAGGACTTGGTTGGTGGCGGCATCATGGTGCGCACTTATTTGAACCGGTTCTCGATGCAGGGTGGCAGCGTAATCGATATTAAGGTGCATCCGAACATGCCGGCGGGCGCCATCCTCATGACAACGAAGACGTTGCCCTATCCGCTTGCCGGTGTTGGCAACGTCGTTCAAATCCGGACACGGCAGGACTACTACCAGATCGAGTGGCCGCTTCGTACCCGCAAATACGAATATGGGGTCTATGCCGACGAAGTTCTGCAAAACTATTTCCCGCCGTCGTTGGCTTTGATCACCAATATCGGCAACGGCTGAGCATGAGGTGCACGGCGGTAACCCCGCCGTGCACATGATCCGGGCTTTCACGGAGATAAAGCGATGGCAAATTCCGCGGCGCAATTCGACACGCTCGGCCAAACCCCAGTACAGTTGAGGGCCGGCTCCGGGACGCTGTTTGGATACGATGTCGGGAATTCCGACGGCAGCCCCGCGATGGTCCTCTTTTACGACAAGGCGACGCCGCCGGTCTTCAGCACTGATACGCCCCTCGTCAGAGTTTTAGTTTCTCCCGGCACGAACGTATCCCGCACGTCGGCTGTGGGGATCGCGTTCACGGCCGGGCTTTATATTCTCGTCAAGACATTGCACGGGACGCAGCAGCGCAACGTTAGTGGACATGTCGAATTCGCTTAGGACAGGGCTCTTTGCAGATGGTCAAATTGCGTGCGCCAGATGGCGTTTCCTCGATCGTTCATGATGGCGTCGAGGTCCCAATCGGGCATGACCGGTCAGTTGAGGTAGACGACTATTCCGCCGAGGTGTTTATGGTGCATGGATTCCGTCCATGGAACGGCGGCAAGAACGCTGTGCCGATCGATGGCGTGCCCCAATCGCACAAGGTCGTGCATTTGCTTGCGCGCCCCCGGCGCCCCCTCGACGACCTTCCTGTCGAGGGCCTCCAGGCCAGCTTGCCGGCAACGGTTCCGGATAGCGTGATTGCGCCGGACGACGCGGAAACCGGCGGCGAGCACGAACAGGATATATCGGGTCTCAACCGCCCAGCACTTTTCGCTTTCCTCAGAGCGAAGGGGATCTCGGTGTCCTTGCCTGTCACCAATGAAGAATTACGCGCCGCGGCGCGCCGCGCGCGCGAAGGCTGAGCGGTACCATTTTTCTAGCAGCGCCACCCGGGCGGGCCTGACTTTGATGGAGACCATGGCTGGTTTCCCAAAGGTCCCCCGCGCGATGTCAACTGCCTAACAACAGGGTCGTAGACAATGGCATCTCCCTTCGACCTTGTCAGCCTGGCCGATCTCAAAAGCTGGCTCGGTATCACAGGAACCGACGACGATGTCCTGCTCGCACGATTAATTACGCAAATCAGCCGCGCCATCTTCAATGTTATCGACCGGCCGGCAATTTTGCCGTCGGCCTATACCGAAACCTATGACGGAGGCGACGATGTTTCGATTATGCTCCGGCAATGGCCGGTCATCGGAATTTCTTCCTGTATCGTGGATGGCGTGGCAATTCCTCCTTCGCCGCCGCTTGTCGCTGGCGCGAGCGCTCAGACTGGCTATGTTCTAGATTCTTCCGTTGCCACCCCGCCAGGGGCTATGCAGAGGTTGTCGCTACGCGGGTTTCTTTTTACATGCGGTATCCAGAACGTCACGATCTCCTATGGCGCGGGCTACCAGATTACGAACGAAAGCGCGGTCATTCCCACAACGCCTCCGTATAGCGTCCCGGCGCGGGCTCCTTATGGTAATTGGGCGAGCGATGTTGGCGTCGTTTATTCGAATGGCGTTTCACTCACTGCAGTCACGGGGAATCTCGCCGCCGGGCAATACGCAGTCGTGAACGGCGTTTACAGTTTTGCGCAACCGGATGCCGGCTCCACGGTGCTTCTCACCTATGGTTACGTGCCGGCCGATCTCGCATCCTGTTGCATGGATTGGGCGGCCGAGCGTTATGCTTATCGTTCGCGCATAGGTCAACAGTCGAAGTCGCTTGGCGGACAAGAGACGATGGCTTTCATCGTCAAGAACATCCCCGATTTCGTGGTAAGTGCCTTGTCGTCCTATCGCCGCGTGGTCATGCCATGATCGGTGTCGAATTCGATGCGCAGGCTGTGCAGGATGCGCTGTTGGGCAAAGCAGATGCACTTCGCGGTGCTCTGGAGGCTCGAATTCAACAAAAGCTTTCCGGCGAGATCTTACAGACTCAATCCGGCGCTCTTGCGGCCTCTATTATCTCCTCGATCGAGAACGATGGATCAGATACATCCGTCTCGATTTCCAGCACCGGCGTGCCATATGCGGCGATTCAGGAATTCGGCGGGAAGACGGCGGCCCATGATATCGTTGCGGTGAAGGCGAAGGTCTTGGAATTTAGCGCGGGTGGGGGCCAGGTTTTCGCAAGAACTGTGCACCATCCAGGTTCGACAATTCCCTCGCGCTCTTATCTCGGCAGCTCTCTCGCGGAGATGCGGGACGAAATAGAGTCCGGCTTCAAACAGGCTGTCCTTGAGTCGTTGGCGTGACCGGGCACGGATCTCTTTCGGGCCGCGAACGACAAACGAACTTGTGCTTTCAAGCAGTTTAGCATTGGGGGAGCCGGATGGCGGGGACACCGCGGGAGAGCGCCATTGCGGCGCTCATGAATATCGTCGCCAGTGCATATCCCTGGAAACTTGGACCGGCGAGGCGCCTCAAGCTTTGGAGCGACGTGCCTGCGGCGAGCCGGCCCGCGTGCTTTCTTTTCGAGGGTGGTCAGGAAACTTACTCCTGGAGCGAGACCGCCCTTCCGAAACGCATCATCGAAGTCAAATTGTTCGTCTATCTCAATGCCAAGGATCCAAGCATTGTCGGTGCCGCGCTGCTCAACGGCGTGATGGACGCTCTCGATACCGCCTTTGCCCTGGCAGGGAGCGACCTTGTGCTGGGGCGCAACACACTGGGTGGCACGGCCTACCACTGCCGGATTGATGGCAAGGCTTTAAAGGACCCGGGCGACCTCGACGGCGACGCACTCTTGATCGTGCCGGTTAAGCTTGTCCTTCCATAAATAGGGGGTCGAATGTCCGAGCCTTCGAAAGAAGGCGCCGTGTAAAGCCCCAGTAATTTTCCGGAGTTGGACTGTCCCAAATTTTTGCAAACGCTTCTCAGCTTAGGCGAATGGAAGAGGTCATCACATGTATAGTTTCGGCTCGGGTGTTCTGCTCGGAACCCGCACGGACATCGCGAATGCCACGCCCGTCAATTTCGGGCTGGTGCAGGACGTGACGATTGAAGAAACCGCGACGATTAAGGAACTCACAGGCCAGTTTCAGCGCCCCGTGGCGATAGCCCGCGGTTCGATCAAGACGACGGGAAAAGCCAAGGTCGCCCGCATTTCCGGGATGGCCTTTGCCAACCTCTTCTATGGTGTCACGCAACTCCCTGGGCAGATCGCCACGTCCTTCGCCGAAGGGCCGACACCAATCCCAACGACCCCGTTTACCATCACACCTGCCAACGCCGCGACCTTCAACGACGATGCGGGCGTAATCAATGCGGCAACTGGCCTTCCGATGCAACTGGTGACATCTGGACCAGGCGCTGGTCAATACATGGTCAACACCACCACGGGTATCTATACGTTCTCATCGGTTGACAACGTGGCTGGAGTGAAGGTGCTGATCAATTATACTTACGGCATTACGACGGCAGGGCAAAAGTTCACTGTCGTCAACCAGCTCCTTGGCACAACGCCAACCTTCAAGGTGAAATTTTATACGACGTTCCAGGGTCAAGCAATCTCATTGCAGCTCAATAATTGCACATCGAACAAATTGAGCTTTCAAACAAAGCTTGAGGATTTCATCATGCCGGAATTTGATTTCTCCTGCTTCGCCGATGCGTCGGGCAATGTGATGACTTGGTCGTTCGCGGAGGTCTCTTAATATGCGGCC
>DASYNQ010000049.1:0-7580 GCA_036008425.1 Methylocella sp.
GCGCGTTTTCGTCCGGTCCTTCGACCGGCCGAACATCCATCTCGCGATGCGGCGCAAGGCCGACGCCACGCGGCAAATCGAAACGATGATCGCAGGTCACAAACGTCAAAGCGGCATTGTCTATTGCGGCTCGCGCAAGGGCGTCGAAAACCTCGCGGAAACCCTGAGCGGGAAGGGCATTTTGGCGCTCGCTTACCATGCCGGCCTCGAAGCGGGATTAAGATCGGCGCGCCAGGACGAATTTCTCCGCAACGATGGAACCGTCATTGTCGCCACGATCGCCTTCGGCATGGGGATCGACAAACCCAATGTCCGCTTTGTTTGCCACGCCGATTTACCGCAAAGCATCGAAGCCTATTATCAGGAAATCGGCCGCGCCGGCCGCGATGGCCTGGCGGCGGACACGCTGACTTTGTTCAGCGACAGCGACATCAGGCTACGCGAACGTCAAATATCCGACAGCGTGGCGCCGCAAGATCGCAAGCGGATGGAAAAGCGAAAGCTCAACGCCTTGATTGCCTTGTGCGAATCCCCGCGTTGCCGCCGCCAGACATTGCTCGCCGCTTTCGGGGAGGCCTCGAAGCCCTGCGGCAATTGCGATATTTGCGATGGGAAATGGCCGCTCTTCAACGGCGCGATCCCGGCGCAAAAGATCATGTCCGCGATCCGCCGCACCTCCGGGCGATTTTTTCCGGGCCACCTCGCCAATCTCCTCGTCGGCCAAGCAAGCGACGCAATCCGGCGGCATGGCCACGATCTCCTGCCGACATTCGGCATCGGCAAAGAGTTCAACCCGGCCGAATGGCGCAGCATTTTTTACCAGCTTCACGCGGCGGATCTGATTGCTCAAGACCCGGAAGATCGTGATCGTTGGATTATCACCGAGATAGGACGTGCCGTGCTCTCGGGCGAGGCGCCTTTGGTGTTGCGTGGCGGCATGACTTTGTCGAGCGGGCGCAAAGCCGACGTGCGGCGATGCTTGGACGAGATCGAGGTTGCGCAGGCGAAGGATCCGGGGCTTCCCCGCGAGGCTTTCGAGCCGGTCAACCCGGGGATTTTGGCGCCGGCGCTGACCGCCACGCAAAACGGCCTGTTCGCCGCCCTCAAGGCCAAACGTCTCGAAATCGCGAGAGATCAAAAGCAACCGCCTTCGTCATATTCCATGACAGCGTCTTGATCGAGATGGCCCTGGTGCGTCCAACAACCCGCGAGGATTTGCTGCTTATTCCTGGCGTCGGACCAGCCAAGGCCACGCGTTTTGGCGCGATCTTCCTCGCCGTCATTGCCAATCATGGCGACGATTCATGAGCGCCCAATCGTTTCTAGCAGCGCCGTGGCGAGCGGCAGGCAACGCGCTGTGCGCGAGCGCGCTTGCCCTCCTTTGTCTCGTTGCTTCGTTTGCCTCGCGAGCCGAACCGCCCCTGCCGCCGCCAGTTATTTCGCGTGGCGCGCGGGTTTTGCCGGTGCTGGCGAGCCATGGCATGGTCGTCGCGCAAGAGGGAACCGCGGCGAAAAACGGGATCGACATTCTCCGTCGCGGCGGCAACGCGGTCGATGCCGCGGTGGCCGTCGGGTTTGCCCTTGCCGTGACCTTGCCACGCGCGGGAAACCTCGGCGGCGGCGGCTTCATGCTCGTCTATCTTGCCAAGGAGAAAAAAACCGTCGCCATCGACTACCGCGAAACCGCGCCGGCCGATACGCCGCACGACGTCTTTCTCAACGAGACGGGCGAAGCGGTCGCCGCGAAATCGCGCGATACCGGCCTTGCCGTCGGGGTGCCTGGAACCGTCGCCGGCTTGTCGCTCGCCCTGCGCAAATACGGTTCGGGAAAGTTCTCGCTGGCCGAGCTTGTCGCGCCCGCCGTGGCGCTGGCTCGCTCCGGCATCGACGTCGAGGATGATCTCGCCGATTCGCTTCCGCGTGCGCAGGCCCGGCTGAAGCGATGGCCCGCGTCGGCCCGGATTTTTTTGCGTGCGGATGGAAGGCCGCTCGGGCGCGGAGACAGGCTCGTTCAATCCGATCTCGCCTCCGTCATCGAGGCGATCGGGCGCGACGGCGAGCGCGCCTTTTATGATGGTCCGGTCGCGGCAAAAATCGTTGCCGGCGTCCGCGCCGCCGGCGGCCGCATGACGCAGGACGATCTGAAATCCTACCGCGCGGTCGAACGCGCGCCCCTGCATGGCCTCTACCGCGGCCACGATATCGTTGCAATGCCGCCGCCCTCGTCCGGCGGGGTTCATATCATCGAACTCCTCAATGTGCTCGAAGGATTTCCGCGAGCGGCGCAGGGCGCCAACTCGGCTGCGAACATTCACCTCATGGCGGAAGCGATGAAATTGGCCTACGTGGATCGCGCCGAATATCTTGGCGATCCAGACCACGTGCCGGTTCCGGTCAAGGGCCTGATCTCGAAAGCCTATGCGGAGCGCTTGCGCGCCGAAATTTCGCTCACGCGCGCGCGCCCTTCGTCGGAAATCAAAGCGCTCGATCCCATGCCTTACGAGAGCGATCAGACGACGCATTTCTCGATTGTAGACAACGACGGCAATGCGGTCGCTAACACTTACACCTTGAATTTTTCCTATGGCCTCGGCCTCGTCGTCGAGGGAACCGGCGTTCTTCTCAATAACGAGCTCGACGATTTCGCGGCAAAACCCGGCGCTCCAAATGCCTATGGACTCGTTGGCGGCGCCGCCAATGCGCCGGGCCCATGCAAGCGGCCGCTGTCGTCGATGGCGCCCACATTGGTTTTTCGCGAAGGCGAACTCGAACTTGTCACCGGCTCGCCAGGCGGTTCGCGGATCATCACGATCGTCACGGAAATCATCCTCCACATCGTCGATTCCGGCATGAACATCGCGGAGGCGACCGAGGCGGTGCGCATTCATCACCAGTGGCTTCCAGATGAATTGCAGGTCGAGCGCGGCCTCACGCCCGATACGATCCGGCTGCTCGAAACACTGGGCCACAAGGTCGTGGTTCACGATGCCTGGGGCTCGGCGCAGAGCATTTTTCGCGAAAACGGCGTGTTAATGGGCGCCGCCGACACAAGGCAACGGGGCACCTTGGCCACCGGATATTGAGGCTCGGTCGCGTCACGCGGCGCTCGCCGGCGGGCGGCTATGGACGCTCGCGACCGGCCAAACGGATTGGGGATCGATTGCACTCCTCTACCAAGGACCACCTCGGCGGCGGAGCTTTTCGGCGTCCCGGCGGAATCCAGTGTCCTCATCAGAGCCTAATTCTGACGGCTGTCATTATTTTCCGCATCCCCTAATCAGGGGGCGCGGATTAACAGCAATCTATGCATTTTGGCTACCCGCACCAAAGCGACGGGAGCGGCGCATGGCGGTTGACCTGCGTCAACTGAGCGCTAAGCTCGCATGGTGGACGGCCGTCGTGGAGCGATTAGGGGGGTCCGCTTATGGCCAGCGACGACAAGCAGCCGGGGACGAATTTAGCAAGCAACAGTGTTATTTTGGCTGCACTTGTGGCGGCCGGCACCGCCTACTTTGCCAATCACGAGGCGCCGCTCCAGGGATCGCGTCCGGCCATGGTCGAGCCGCAGATCCATGCAATGGCAGGCACACAGGACATTGACGCGCGCCTGTGGCAAGACCCGTTCGCCGCCGTCGCCAAGTCGCGCGATAACTTGGATCGTTCTGAAGACGAGCAGCAATGCAGGGAAATTCCGCTGCTCGACCGCCACTGCAAGTCGCCGTTGACGGGCGGGGACGAAAAAACGCTAGTGCTCGGCGTTGGCGTGTCCGGTGCATCCTACTCGGAGGATGGCGAGTCGCGGCGCCGCACACGTTACGCAGTGGTGGCCGGCCTTCACAAGGCCGGTTTTATTCCGGCGGACGCGGAGCACATTGACTATTTTCGACTGCCGCCCCAGCTCCCGGCCCTGCCGGCGCGCCTAGACCGGCCACTCCCGTTTATCGCGTATGAACGGTTCCTACCCGCCGATTCGCGGGCCGCAATACGAACTGTCCTCGTGTTGTGGCTCGATGAAACAGATGTCCTCGGCAACAGGCCTCTTCGGAACATTGCGCGGCTGGCTAATTTTCTGCGCAAAGCGGACCGCGGGGGGACGGCGAATGCACAGTTCAGAATTTTAGGTCCCAATACCTCGGATATACTTCATGCCATGGAGGTTGAAGCGTCGCTCGGCGCCGGCCCGCTGACGGGGCGCGATGCGACGGATTGCGCGGCAAAAAAAGAGGAACAGGAACGATGGCCTGAGCTAAAGGGAGTCCGGTTCTACACATACGGCGCCAGCGCTGAAGACCAAAAGCTGCTTGAAGGTTTGTCCAGGTCCTGCACCTCGGTCCACGACTATTTCGCGAATTTGGGTCTCAATTTACAGAGAACGATTGCTACGGATGATGTGCTCGCGCGCGGCATCGTCGGTGAGCTAGATCGCCGCGGCATCAAGCCCGGGCCTGGCTCCACGGACCATCTCGCGCTTATCTCCGAATGGGATACGTTCTATGGTCAAACACTCCCCAAAACGATGGAACGTTGTTTCGAGGATCCCGACAAATGCTCACCGAAGGAAAACGGCAGTCACCCGTGGGTGCACAGACTTACCTATTTGCGCGGGCTGGACGGTCAGCTGCCCGGCGCAAAAGGCAGTGAGGACCGGAAAGCTGGCAAACGAGCCGGGGAAGCCGATAAACAAGCCAGCGTGACGGACTCCTTCAAGACACAGTCAGATGCCAAGGACGCGGACCGCCCATATGGACAGGGGCAATTCGATTACCTGCGGCGGCTGGCCGCGCACCTGCGGAAAATCGACGAGGATCTGCGCCAAAGCGGCTTGGGCAGGATTAGAGCCATCGGCGTTCTCGGCAGCGATGTGTTCGACAAGTTGCTGGTGCTACGAGCGCTTCGGCCCGAATTTCCGGAAGCGCTGTTTTTCACCACTGATTTCGACGCCACGCTCATCATGGGGAGCGAACTCAGCTGGACACGTAATCTCATCATCTCATCGAGCTTCGGCCCTGCGCTGAGAGACGAAATTCAGGATGAAATCCCGCCGTTCCGCAGCAGCTACCAGACCTCGGCGTTCCTCGCCACAAATCTCGCGATCGGCGACCCTAATGACGGCTGGAATCCCTGTTCCGCTGATGCGCAATTAGACAAATTAGACAGGTGGCTATCGCAGCCGCGAATTTTCGAAATCGAACGAACCAGCGCCGTGCTGCCGTTTCCCGGCGACAATGTGGCCGCCCGGAACACCGGCCAACCGCTAAAAGGCTGCCCGCATGTTCTGCCTAACGTGGCCAGCAATGCCTTTTTGAAGACAGGGCGTTCCGTATCCAGTGGCGACGGGGATCCGAGCCCGTCGGCCATTCCCGCCCCCGACCGGCCGCAAGCCGAGTGTGAGAAAGAGCTCTTGTTATGCAATGGCATTCAACCGGAAGTCGACGCGTCCTTCCCACGCTTTGAACCGCAAAGTGTTTTCGGCTTTGAGCTGAAAGGTGAGACAGTTTTTGCCGCAGTGCTCGCCGTGGCGGCTCTCCTTGTCCTATCGGCGCTCCGTATTCGCCGCGTGCGCGAGCGCGCCGGCGTCGAGGTCAGCCTCGTGGGCTTGACTATCGGCGCGGGCGCCGCGGCTTGCTACAATTGGGAAAGGTTCGCCGCATGGCTGACCGAAGGTGGCAATGGCGAGCCAATAGCATTGATGCAAGGCGTCAGCGTCTGGCCGACCGTCCTGCTGCGCGCGCTGAGTGTTGTTCTTTCAGGGTACCTCCTTTGGAGGGCTTGGCAGAAACTGAATAAGAACTTGTATGAGATCGCTCGCGAAATGAATTTGCCGATGCCAAATTTGGCGATCGCCGCCGAGGGCGAAGCGGATAAGAGGCACAGCCTGCGGAAGCAGCTCTTGCGCATGTTCTCCTGCAGCCTGCGAGAGCGTCAGCCGGATATGAGCAAGCCCTATAATATTAAGACGGCCTGGAGCGAATATATTTACCAAGGACGAGGACTGGCAAGGTTGCTCCGGGTGGCGGCCTACGTCGCGATTATGTGGATAGTGGCGCGCTTTGTCGTCTCCCCTCTGTTAGGTTTTCCAATCAGCCCCGCGCGAGGCTCTCTAAGCCTATTCGGTTACACGTTCACGACGATATCCGCCTATAAGTTCATGACGATGGCGGACGTTTTTTGCACACAAGCCGTGATGTTCTTAGTCTTCGATGCGACTTTGCTCTGCTTGCGGTTCGTCAAGGAACTGTGCCGTAGCTCCACCCAGTGGCCGGCCGAAACGAAGGCGCAATTCGAGTGCCGCCTCGGACTGGAGCATCAGTTTGTCGATGAGTCTATTGACCTCGACTTCGTGGCAAAGCGAACACGCTGCATCAGCACGCTCGTCTATTACCCGTTCTTCCTCATCGCGCTGCTGCTCGTGTCGCGCAGCATGGTGTTCGCCAATTACCCCCCTTGCCTGGCGATCCTGGTGCTTCAGGGGATCAGTCTCACCATCGTGTTCGGTTGTGCCATCGCGCTGTGCCTGGCCGCGCAGGCACTACGAAGCGCCGCCAAGCAAAAGCTAACGGATGGGGTCATTTGCGCGCAGAGTGCGTGCGCCAAGGAGTCGGACGATGGCGGGCGCCGCGCGAGGCAGCTGGAAGCCCTCCTTGTGCGCGTCGATGGATTGCGCGAAGGCGCTTTTAGCCCGCTCTCACAGCAACCGCTTGTGAGAGCCTTGCTCTTGCCTTTGAGCGGTTTTGGGGGGACAACTCTTCTTGAGAATGGAATGCTACCGGGCTTATAGGTTTTGAATTGACTCTGATGGCAGGGTTTTCCACGTTTGGCAGGTTGAAGTTGGGATTGGCCGCCGTAGCCAAGCCAGCGAATGTGGTAGCGTCAAACACCGATCTCTCGCACAAAAACGCCCCGCCCCAGAACCCGGTTGAAATTCACGGTGGCTTGGCGCATCTTAATCGTGCGCCTGGCCGCTTGGCCGGCCCTGAGGAGGATCGACCCACTGATACAAGCGATTCATGCGGAAGCGGCGCCTTGGCCGCTCCACCCGGTTCCCGGTTCGCCTGGACCCGAAGCCGGTACACTCGTGCGGACAGTCTTGACCTGTCTCGATGATTCCAAAGCCGAAGACATCGTCTCAATCGACCTGCGGGGCAAAACCATTCTCGCCGACGTCATGATCATCGCGACCGGCCGCTCCAACATTCACGTCGGGGCGATCGCCGAGCGCCTTATCGGTGCGTTGAAGGGCAGTGGCCATAAACCGCCGCGCGTCGAAGGTTTGCGGAACTGTGATTGGGTTCTGGTGGATGGCGCCGACATCATCATCCACATCTTCCGGCCCGAGGTGAGGCAGTTTTACAATCTCGAAAAAATGTGGAGCATCGACCGGCCGGGCGAGCGCCGCCTAGGCTAAGGCAGCCAAGTTAAACACGATGCGTCTTCTGCTGATTTGCGTTGGGCGGCCGAAAGCCGGACCGGAACGGGATTTGGCCGCGCGCTATATCGAGCGGGCCGCCGCCGCCGGCCGCGCGATCGGCTTTTCCGGCGTCGACCTGCGCGAGGCCGGGGAGAGCCGCGCCGCCCGCCCC
>DASYNQ010000050.1:0-8140 GCA_036008425.1 Methylocella sp.
GGGGAGAATCTAGAGCGGGAGGTTTTGCCGGCCCTACAACAGCGAGGAATACTTTATACCTTCCGGCACAACGGCTTTTTCAAATCCATGGATACGCACAAGGACCAGCAGGAACTTGAGCAAATCTACGAGCAGGGGAAGATTCCATGGCTGCGCTCGGCCACTGCATGACTTCATTACCCCATGCGCGCGATATTTGACGAGATGCACGGCAATGGGTGAACCGAACGGGTTTTGGAACGGCCGCAACGTCTTCGTGACCGGCTCGGGCGGCTTCCTTGGGGCGTGGATGCTCAAGGAGCTTCGGGCGCGCGGAGCCTTCGTCGTCGGATTGATGCGGGATCAACCGGGCGGAGCATCGCACCCCCTCCATCCTGACGCCCAGCCTGACTTTGTGGTTTACGGGCGCCTAGAGGATTATGAGTGCCTGCTACGGTCCCTCAATGAGTACGAGATCGAGACCGTGCTGCATCTTGCGGCCCAGCCGATCGTGGGCACCGCATATCGTAATCCTCGCTCGACATTCGAGGCAAACATCCGGGGAACATGGAATCTCCTCGATGCATGCCGTGAGATCTCCACCGTGAGGCGGATTATCGTCGCTTCAAGCGACAAAGCCTATGGCAACGCGGAGCGCTTGCCGTATGACGAATCGATGCCGCTTCTGGGCCGCCATCCTTATGACGTATCCAAGAGTTGCGCCGACCTGATCGCGCAAAGCTATCACCTGACCTATGGGCTGCCGGTGAGCATCACGCGGGCAGCAAATTTCTACGGCGGCGGAGATTTGAATTTCAACCGGATCATACCGGGAACGATCCGGTCGGTGCTCAACGGCACTCCCCCCATTCTACGCAGCGACGGCACGATGATCCGCGACTACATCTATGTCCGCGACGTTGTCGCAGCCTATCTGCTGCTCGCGGAAGCCATGGACGACGAGAAATTTTGGGGCCAGGCCTACAACTTCAGCCTGGAGATGCAACTTTCCGTGCTTGAGATTACCAAGAAAATTCTCGACGTGATGGGCCGGGCCGATCTACCGCCCGTTATTCTCAGCGAGGCCAAGGCGGAAATCCCGGTGCAGTATCTCTCCGCCGCGCGCGCGCGGCGCGAACTCGGCTGGCTCCCCCGGTTCTCGATGGAGGATAGCCTCACGGAAACAGTGGATTGGTATAGAACCTATTTGAGCAATGCCGCGACCGCACGTGCCCGTTAAGTGTACGGCGCGGGGACTTCGCAAATTTCCTCGCGGGCGCTCCTTACAAGGCGGCCTTTGTGGAACTCCGGCAGTGCAACGCGGCACGGGTCGTCGAATCAAATGCTCCGGCCCTCGTGCGGTTAGCCCTGGCACGGAATTGGAAAGGCAGTTTCGCATTTGACGTTTTCCAAGGCGAAACGCGACGTAACGTTCTTGAGCGGAATTGTTTCGATCAGACGCTTGTAAAAAATGTCGAAGGCCGCGGCGTCGGGCACAACGACACGCAAGCCGTAATCAACGTCGCCCGCCATACGATAACACTCCATGACTTCTTCCATCGCGGCGATTTCAGCGGCGAAGCGCGCAATCGCCTTGCCGGAATGATCACCCACCTGGACCGAAACGAAGGCGGTTAATCCGAGCCCGACCTTCATCGGATCGAGCAGCGCGATGCGCCGCTTGATCACACCCGATGCATCGAGCCGCTGTAGCCTTTTCCAACATGCGGTTTGCGAAAGGCCTACCTGCGTGGCGATTTCGCGAATCGACAAGGAGGCGTCTTTTTGGATGATGCGCAGTATTCGCTTGTTGATCGCATCCATGGCTTTTGATTCATTCATTTCACATATTCCTGTCACATATCCCCTGGGCGTTTTAATTAAAGTCTATAGAATTTACCATGTTAATACGTGTTACCATTGAAAGCCTGGCTTCGCAAGCTTAGCCGGAGCCTAGCCATCTAAAATCGGCAGGAAAGTCAGTCGCGCCGGATCGCAGAACTTTTGTCTAAGCCGGCGGCGTTGCCGGCTTTTTGGCGAGCCGGACGCGGCTTGTTACCTGGCCAAGCCACGATATGGTCAGGATAGTCCGCGAGTTGGACCTCTTTTTCCGACAACTCGACACGACCACGTACGGAAACTCCCGCCTCGTGCACGCTTGTTTGCGATCCGGACACGAGTGGATGCCACCAGGCGAGATCGCGCCCTTCCGCGATCAGCCGGTAGGCGCAAGACGGCGGCAACCAGCTGAGCGTCCGGACCTTGTCCGGGGTTAATTTGATGCAATCATGCACCCTGCGGCGGCGGTGGGCATAATCGGCGCAGCGGCAAGTGTTTGGGTTAAAGAGCTTGCAGGTGACGTCGGTGAAGTGAATTTCGCCGCTCTCCTCGTCTTCAAGCTTGACAAGGCAGCATCGGCCGCATCCGTCGCAGAGACTTTCCCATTCGGCGGGATTTAATTCTTCGAGTGGTTTTTGCTTCCAAAACGGTACTTTGTCCGCAAGCTTCGGTGTACCGCGCGGGTTTGCCGCGAAGTCCTTTCCGCCAGATGCGGCGAGTTTGCTGCGCGAAGATGGTGGCGGCATCCGACCTACCTATCCAGGGGTCAAAGTGGCCAGCCTCACTTGCGCTTCGCCATGGCAATCGTCAAGACGGATGGGCGGAGCAATTTCCGTCGAGGGCCGCTCACGGTTGTCCGGCCCCAATCAGCAACATATAAATTCAGTAACGATTAGCTTCCTTGCTTGGCCAGATTGATATGACAACGTCAACCATCGCCCATGGATCCCGCTCCGCCGCCCGCCGGTATCGTTATCAGAACCAAGACTCGGACATGACCTTCACCGAAGCCCTCGCGGAGTATTGTGCCGCTAACGCTGGCAGGGTCCTCCGCCCCAGCGATTTGTCCGAAGAAAGCGCCGAGCTGTTTCGCAGCCATGACATGTGCCATGTCATTTTCGGTCCTTCGCGGACGAGGCCATGGTCGACACGCGCACTCTTCTTTCATGCGATGTCGGGGTCCGGAAGTATGTGCGCTATCTAATGACCAACCTGGAAGCCAAAGCGATTTTTAAAGAGGTAGGGTATCTAAAATCCATCTGGATAACGATTCTCGCCATTCCCCGAGTTCTTCGGGCAACCTGGGAGGCCTGGAAGATGCCGAGGAAATGGACTTAAACGCCGCCGCCGGCATTCCAAAAACGCACGCTGTCTGAACTACGCCAAGAGTTTGGAATAATTGTTATCTAGGACTCGCCATTTTCAAGCTTGACGTCGCTTCCGTTCCGTTGCGCGCGCGACGGCGATGCACCACGGCGCGATGGCGATGGCCGCGAAAAATTCGCAAGGCACCGGGAATAAATAGGCGCGCCGGCAAGTCTTCCTTGGTGGAACCCACTGCCGCGCGTTCGACCCAAATTCTTATCCGCGATGAGCGGGCCAAGAGCGGCGGCCCGCACGGAGGCCATGCAATGAACGAAGGCTTCCTTGGAACGGCGGCTCCTCGCTAACCATGGATGCGCAGTTTGCTAGTGCTCTGGTGGCTGGTTCTCTTGCCGGGACTTGCGACAGACGCCCGTTGGTATGTCCCGGACTTGTTTAAGAAATGAATTCGTGGAGCCTGTGCCCACGAGTTTGAGTCAGACCGCAGCGTTTGTGTTTTCAAGCGTTCCTGAATCCGAGGAGGACGGTTGAAGTTCGCGCCAATTTAGCTGCTCTTGTCCCTCGAATAGAGAAGAGCCCTCACCTCACCTCACCTCAAGATTTTAATCGCGATGTCGATCGCAGCCTTGAGGAATTCATCGGCCGCGGCTTTTTGATTATTGGCCGCAACAATCTGATGAGCCGGCACAACAGCCGCCGTGAACTCGTGCGTATGCCAATGGCCGGGCTTCGGCAGGCGCGGCAGCGCCGCGCTGTCCGGCTGAGGATAGACCGACACATAGAAATAGGGCTCGTCATAATACTTGTCTCCGGGCGAAAGCCCGGCGTCGACATAGCCTGTGGCGTCAGCATCCCGCGCCGGCAACAAGGCCAAAGTGGCGAGATCGAAGTGGTGCGGCCAGCAGCGCACATCCGAGGCCGCCAACTTGCTCTGGATCATTTGTGTTTGGACGCGGACGAGCGAAAATTCGGCATTGGCGAACCAAGCGGCAAGCTCGACCAAGGGATCTGCCAAATCCGCCACGCCATAGGCGGCGCCTTGAGTGACTGCGTGCGCGGGAATCTCATAGGGTGACGGCGCGTCGAGAGCATGCGCATCGAGGCCTCGCGCGCCGAATTGCTCGCCCAGCCATTGGCGTGCCTGCGCATCTGTGCGGCCGTTAAGAGAAAAAGATTGGATGCGTGCCGTCCTCTCGCCGCCATGCAATACGAGCGTGAGATCGGCAATTTTCAAGCTTAGATGCGTGCCGTTTTTCAGCCGATGGGTCGTAAAGCCGTCGAAGGTGTCGTCCCAACCGAGATTCGTGTGGCCGTCGTCTGGCTGCGGTGGAACATAGGCGCGCGCCACACGTGCGAGCCATTGTACTGCATGATGGGCTTGCAGACGGGCGACGCTCAGCCGGCACTGGTCAATGCCTCGAAGTGGCCGCCAATCCGATCCACCCATGGTCGCCGCGCTCCTGTCCGTCTTGCTTTTCCGCTATCATGCCCAATCGAGGTCGGCAATGATCTCGCGCCGGCAGATTTTTGCTGAGCCCCCCTGCAGGCGATTTGAGGAATTCGAGTCTTAAGACCACCGATGTATTTCGACGAAACGATAGGCTTGCGCGTCGATTAAAACAAATTGGAGCATGGGATCGTCATGGCCGGAGATGAAAACTGGGTCGACATCGGCTCCCCGGAAGAGCTTTCCGGGCCGCCGCTCCGGCGCATCAAGGCAGGAAATTGCGAGCTTGCAATATCTCTCAAGGATGGGAAATTCGGCGCGGTTTCGATTACGTGCAACCACGCCGGAACCAATCTTGCGAAGCAGCGTCATTATTTTTGTTCATTTGCGCGCACGACGGCGATGCACCAGGGCGAGATGGCGATGGCCGCGAAGAAACTCGAAAGGCTGCGGGAATAAACTGACGCGCCGCGAAGTCTCCTCTCTAGCAACGGCATTAAGCCGCTATAGATGGAGACCAAACATGTCAGACAACAAGCAGGGCACAGGGATCGACCGGCGCGACGCGCTCGAATGCATGATCTGGGCCGGCACCGGCGTCATCTGGACGCTCAGCGGCGGCGTGCCACAATCCTCGCAACTCCTCGGAAATGGAACGGCGCAAGCGGCCGAAAAAGCGGCCACGGGCTTCAGCTTCCTGCAGATTTCGGATAGTCATGTAGGTTTTAGCAAACCGGCCAATCCAGACGCGCTCGGAACCTTGAGGGAAGCGATCGATAAGGTGAACGGACTTCCGATCAAGCCCGCCTTCATGATCCACACCGGCGACATCACCCATCTTTCGAAGCCCGGGCAATTCGACGATGCGGAAAGAGTCATCGGTGAAACCAAGCTCAATATCCATTATGTCCCCGGCGAGCACGATATTATCGACGAGAACAATGGCCAAGCCTATCTCGAACGCCATGGCAAGAACACCAAGGGCACCGGCTGGTACGCCTTCGATCACGGCGGCGTGCATTTTATCGGCCTTGTCAACGTCGCCAATCTGAAAGCGGGCGGCATGGGCTCGCTCGGCGATGAGCAATTAGCTTGGCTTGCGGCCGACCTCAAGGGCAGGCCGGCCTCAGCGCCGATCGTCGTCTTCGCGCATATTCCGCTCTGGGCCATTTATCCGGAATGGGGCTGGGGCACGGAGGATTCGGCCAAGGCGCTCGCCTTGCTGAAACGTTTCGGCTCGGTCACCGTGCTCAACGGCCATATCCATCAATTGATGCAGAAAGTGGAAGGCAATATCACCTTCCATACCGCGATGTCGACCGCGTTCCCGCAGCCCGCGCCCGGAACCGCCGCTTCGCCCGGACCGATGCTGGTGCCCGCCGAAAAGCTGCGCACTTTGCAGGGAATAACAAGCGTCGAGGTTCGGCGCGGAAAGCAACCCCTCGCGATCACTGATACACCGCTTACCGCTAGCTAAACCAACCTCGCAAAAGGAAACCAACATGCGCAACTTGATCAAAGCAAACCGCCCCCCGTATGGCGCTTGGATTTGTGCCCCTACTTTTGCGGTCGCCGCTCTCGGCGTCATTGTGACCCTGCCCGCGGTCGCTGCCGGTACCGAGGTGAATATCGATAATTTCGCCTTTACTCCAAAGGAACTCATCGTGACGGCCGGAACGGCGGTCGTCTTCCGCAATCGCGACGACATCCCCCATACCGTCGTCGGCGCGAACGGCGAGTTCCATTCCAAGGCACTCGACACGGACGACAGTTTTTCATTCACTTTCGCCAAGGCCGGAACCTACGTCTATTTTTGCGGTCTGCATCCACAAATGCAGGGCAGGATCGTGGTCAAACCATGAGGCGCGAGGGACCATCAATTCCGCGTGATATCAGGAACCGCGATCCTATCGTGGCATTTCATAGAGAGACTAACGAAGACTGACAATGACCGTTCTCAAGCTCGCACTTTTCGGTTCTCTTAGGATCGCTATTCTCGGTTCTCTGAAGGTCGCCCTTTTCGTGTATGTCCTTTTCCTCTCTGACACGTCTTTTGGTGATGCCGTGACCGAAGGCAATGGCCATGTTGGCGATCCTGCTTCCTAGCCTAACGCGACCGAAAGCGGCGGCAATGGCAATGCCGACATCGGGAAGCGGGGTCCAACGCTTCAAGCTGCCCGTGCCAGCAAGCGGCCGGAATTGGGCCTTTAAGGAGACCAAAAACATGACGCCAATGCTTGAAATTTCGCTCGTGTTCCTCGCCGCCAGCCTCTCGAGGGGAGCTTGCGCGCTTGCTCGAGCATACCTCGCGCGTCGCAGATCAGATCTTAAGGGCGGCCCTCAATTCTAGCAGCTGATCGCGCTTTTCCACCGCGACCCGGCGCGCCTCGCCTGTCTTAGAGCCGGCAATTTCTTCTTCGAAGTTTTTAAGGTGCGTATCAAGCCCGGCGGCGTCGAGTTGCGCGAGGGGGATCGTTTGCTCCGCGAGGATGGTAAGGCCAGACGGAGCAACCTCGGCGAAACCGCCACGCACGAAGAGACGCAGTTTTTTTGCGGGCGTTTCGTCGATCACGACGATGCCTGGCTTCATCGTCGAGATCAAGGGGGCATGATCCTTGAGGACGGTGAATTCGCCTTCCATCCCCGGAACGACCACGGCTTCGACGTCTCCCGAAAAGACGAGTTTTTCGGGAGAAACGAGTTCGAAGTGAAAAGCCGCCATCGCATGCCCCGGGAAGTTGTTTCAGTAGTGTGCTCGTGCCGCGCTGGTTCGCGCGGCGTCAGCGGTCCCGGCCAACCCTACGCCGCCTCGGCCGCGAGCTTTTGCGCTTTTTCGACGGCCTCGTCGATTGAGCCGACCATATAGAACGCGGCTTCCGGTAAATGGTCGTAATTGCCTTCGATGAGCCCCGTGAAACCCTTGATGGTGTCGGCGAGCGAAACGAGCTTGCCGGGCGAACCGGTAAACACTTCGGCGACGTGGAAGGGCTGCGACAGGAAGCGCTCGATCTTGCGCGCGCGGGCGACCGTCAGCTTGTCTTCCTCGGAGAGTTCGTCCATGCCGAGAATGGCGATGATGTCCTGCAGCGCCTTGTAGCGCTGCAAAATCTGCTGAACCTGGCGCGCGACGCCATAATGTTCCTCGCCGACGACGAGCGGCGACAACATGCGCGATGTCGAGTCGAGCGGATCGACCGCCGGATAAATGCCTTTCTCGGCGATCGCGCGCGACAAGACGGTTGTCGCATCGAGATGCGCGAAGGAGGTGGCGGGTGCCGGATCGGTTAGATCGTCGGCAGGCACATAGATTGCTTGCACCGAGGTGATCGAACCTTTGGTCGTGGTGGTGATCCGTTCCTGCAAGTCCCCCATGTCGGTCGCCAGCGTCGGCTGATAGCCGACCGCCGAGGGCATGCGGCCGAGAAGCGCCGAGACTTCCGAGCCCGCCTGGGTGAAGCGGAAGATATTGTCGATAAACAACAGCACGTCCTGGCCCTTGTCGCGGAAATCCTCGGCGACCGTGAGGCCGCTCAGCCCGACGCGCGCGCGCGC
>DASYNQ010000051.1:0-9406 GCA_036008425.1 Methylocella sp.
CCGTCGGGAATGACCGGTTCCTTGAAAACGAACTTCAGCAGATCGGCGAAGCTTTGAAAAAGACCCCAGGGGCCGACTACATTGGGCCCGCGACGCAATTGCACCGCCGCCCATATCTTGCGATCGGCGTAGAGGACATACGCGATAAAGATCAAAAGCACGATGAGCAGCACGACGCTTTTTAGGAGCGTCAGCAGCACAGGCCCAGTCCAAGCGAATTCGGTCATCGGCATTACTCCGCCGCCTCGCGCGCGAAACCTTCGGCCAGCGCGGAACATTCGGCCATCACCGCGGAGGCGCGCGCGATCGGGTTGGTCAAATAGAAATCGGCGATCGAGGACACAAAGCGAGCGCTTGAGCAGGAAAGCCCGCTCGCGGCAAGTCGCACGGCATCGAAGGGCTCGCTCGCGGCGATCTCGTCTGGCGTCGCGAAATGCGGATGGCCCGCATAAAGGCATGCGCGCAGGGCTTTCAGCGAATCGAACGGCAATTTGTGCCCGAGCACATCGGAAAGAGCGCGGAGAATCGCCCAATCCTCGCGCCCGCCGCCGGGCGGGAAATTGGCCCGGTCGGCGAGTTGCACGCGGCCCTCCGTGTTGACATAGGTGCCGGATTTTTCGGTGTACGCCGCGCCCGGCAGGATGACGTCGGCGCGCGCCGCGCCCCGATCGCCGTGCGTGCCTTGATAGACCACGAACGCGCCCGGTTCCACCGCGATCTCATCGGCGCCCAGAAGAAACAGAACATCGAGGGCGCCGCTTTTCGCCATCGCCGCCGCGTCAAGCCCGGCTTGTCCCGGCACGAAGCCGAGATCGAGGCCGCCCACGCGCGCCGCGGCCGTGTGCAGAATCGCGAAGCCGTTCCACCCTTCCTTGATGACCCCGAGCGCGTGTGCGGCCTTGGCCGCGAGCGCAAGTATGGCGCGCCCATCCTCGCGCGCGAGGGCGCCTTGGCCGATCAGGAAAATCGGCTTTTCCGTTCTCGCCGGAGGGTGTTCCGGGAAAGTCGCCAGCGTCTCCGGGCCCGCCCCAAGATAATTGTATTCGTAGGTGAGATTTGCTTTTTCGCCGATGACGCCGACGGGAAAGCCGCCCTTCAGCCAGCGCTTGCGGATGCGCGCATTCAAGACCGGCGCTTCCTTGCGTGGATTGGCGCCGATGATCATCAGGCCATCCGCCTGGTCGATGCCGGCGATGGCGGGGTTGAAAATATAACTCGCCCGGCCGAGGCTGGGGTCGAGTTTCGCGCCATCCTGCCGGCAATCGAGCGAGACGGCACCGAGACTTTGCATCAGGAGCTGAAGCGCGAACATCTCCTCGACAGCGCAAAGATCGCCGGCGATCGCGCCGATCCGCGCCGGCGGTGTCTGTTTGACCTTGGCCGCGATCGATTGAAAGGCCGCTTGCCAGGACGCTTCGCGCAATTTGCCGTTGTCGCGCACGAAGGGGCGATCGAGGCGTTTGGTCTTCAGACCATCGACAATCTCACGTGTCTTGTCGGAAATCCATTCCTCGTTCACGGAGTCATTGATGCGGGGCAGGATGCGCATCACCTCGCGCCCGCGCGTGTCGATGCGGATCGCCGAGCCAAGCGCATCCATGACGTCGATCGACTCCGTCTTGACGAGCTCCCAGGATCGCGCCCTGAAGGAATAGGGCTTTGGCAACAGCGCGCCAACCGGGCAGAGATCGGCGATATTGCCTTGCAGCTCCGACCGCATCGCGGTCTCAAGATAGGTTGTAATCTCCATGTCCTCGCCGCGCCCGGTCGCGCCCATGTCCCCCGTACCGGCGACTTCCGCGGTGAACCGGACGCAGCGGGTGCAATGAATGCAGCGGTTCATCGAGGTGCGCACCAGCGGCCCGATGTATTTGTCTTCTACGGCACGCTTATTTTCGATGTAGCGCGAAGAATGGAAGCCAAAGGCCATGGCTTGGTCCTGCAGATCGCACTCGCCACCCTGATCGCAAATCGGGCAGTCGAGCGGGTGATTGATGAGCAGGAATTCCATGACTCCTTCGCGGGCCTTTTTCACCATCGGAGATTTGGTGAGCACAACTGGCGGCTCGCCATTCGGGCCGGGGCGCAGATCCTTGACCGCCATGGCGCAGGACGCCGAAGGCTTGGGCGGCCCGCCCTTCACCTCGACGAGGCACATCCGGCAATTGCCGGCGATCGACAGCCGCTCGTGAAAGCAAAACCGCGGAATCTCCGCGCCCGCCTCCTCGCAGGCCTGAAGGAGCGTATATTCCGGCGGAACGTCGATTTCGATGTCGTCCACGATGAGTTTGCTCATGTCATAACCTCAATGTGGGAAATCGACGAGATCGAGACGCCGCTCGATGCGATCCAGCCGCACCTCTACCCGGTCCAATCGGCGCTGGATACCAGCTTGCCCTTCGTCAAGGTTCGTCACGCGAAACTTGATGTCGCGCACATCATCGATCACGCGATCAGCTTTCTCGTCGATGCGTCGTAGGTAGACCAGAACCACGTTGTCGGGTTCGGGCATCATATTGCTCCTTTGCCGGAGGCAATGTTCACACGTCAACCCTACTCCGCCGCGACGCCGAAGTCCTTTACCGGCTCCGGATGCGGATTGGCGGCATATTGGTCGATGCGGCGCTCGATCTCCGGACGGAAATGCCGGATGAGGCCCTGCAGCGGCCAGGCCGCCGCCTCGCCAAACGCGCAAATCGTGTGGCCCTCGATTTGGGTCGTGACTTCGAGCAGCATGTCGATCTCGCGCCTTTGCGCGCGGCCTTCCGCCATGCGGGATACGACACGCCAGAGCCAGCCGGTGCCCTCCCGACAAGGCGTGCATTGGCCGCAACTCTCGTGCTTATAGAAATAGCTAATCCGGGCGATCGCCCGCACGATGTCTGTGGATTTGTCCATCACAATGACGGCGGCCGTGCCGAGCCCGGATTTCAAATCGCGCAAGGTATCGAAATCCATCGCCGCGTCGATGATTTCGTGCGCTGGAACACAAGGCACCGACGAGCCGCCGGGAATCACCGCGAGCAGATTGTCGAAGCCGCCGCGAACGCCGCCGCAATGGCGCTCGATCAATTCGCGGAAGGGAATCGACATTGCCTCTTCCACGTTGCACGGCTTGTTGACATGGCCCGAGACGCAGAAAAGCTTGGTGCCCGAATTGTTCTTCGCGCCGAAGCTTGCAAACCATGCCGCGCCGCGGCGGAGAATCGCCGGCGCGGCGGCAATCGATTCCACATTGTTGACGGTCGTCGGACAGCCGTAAAGGCCCATGTTGGCGGGGAAAGGCGGTTTCAGCCGGGGCATGCCTTTCTTGCCTTCGAGCGACTCCAAAAGTGCGGTTTCCTCACCGGCGATATAAGCACCCGCGCCGTGATGAACATAAATGTCGAACCCCCAACCGTGGATATTGTTCTTGCCAACGAGCTTGGCCGCATAGGCCTCGGCGATCGCGGCCTCGAGGCGCCGGCCCTCCAAAATAAATTCGCCGCGAATATAAATATAACAGACATGCGCCTGCATCGCGAAACAGGCGAGGAAACAACCCTCGATTAGAAGCTGCGGATCGTTGCGCATGATTTCCCGGTCTTTGCAGGTGCCAGGCTCCGATTCGTCGGCGTTGACGACGAGATAGGAGGGCCGCGCCGGATCCGGCTTCGGCATGAAGGACCATTTGAGGCCGGTCGGGAAACCGGCGCCGCCGCGCCCGCGCAGGCCCGAGGCCTTCATCTCGCTGATGATCCAGTCCTTGCCCTTGTCGATCAAGGTCTTGGTATTGTCCCACCCACCGCGCACGCGCGCGCCCTTGAGACGCCAGTCGCCGAAGCCGTAGAGATTGGTGAAGATGCGATCCTTGTCTTCGAGCATCTCTCTTGACCTTACGATTGGTTCAGATCGGGCGTGCTGAAGGGACCATTGCGGCCGTCGACGCCATAGAGCGAAGTCAACGATGTAAGCCCGCCCGCTGGTTCCGAAGTGACGCGCCCGGTTTGCGAACCGATTTTCACGGGGCGGCCCGCGGCGAGATCGTCGAGCAATTTCTCGAAATTCCGCGGCGTCAGATCCTCGTAATAATCCTCGTTGATCTGAACCATCGGGGCATTGCAGCAGGCCCCCAGACATTCGACTTCGATCCAGGAGAACATGCCGTCTGCCGTAATTTTTCCTTGCTCGCCAATTCGCCTAAGCAGAATTTCCTTGATCGCGTTGGAGCCGGCGAGCAGGCAAGGCGTCGTGCCGCACATCTGGACATAAAACCTTCCGACCGGCGCGAGATTGAACATCGTGTAGAAAGTAGCGATTTCGAGCGCCCGGATAAAAGGCATGCCGAGCATTTGCGCGACCTTCTCGATCGCGGGTTTCGGCAGCCAATAATCGTTTTGCTTTTGCGCAAGCCACAACAGCGGGATCACGGCGGAAGCCTCGCGGCCTTCCGGGTATTTCCGCAAGATTTCCTCGTACTTTGCCTCGGATTCGCGAGTGAAGGCGAAGGATTCCGGCTGGTTCTCGGCGAGACGGCGAACGGACATCGATTCAGCTCTTTGGTGTCATGATTCGACGGTAGGCCACGTATAGCACGGCGCGTTGAGTCTCCGGAAGGCGGACGGCGGCATCACCGGTCCACCTCGCCGAAGACGATGTCGATCGAGCCCAAAATCGCGCTCACATCGGCAAGCATCGATTTGCGGCAGAGAAAATCCATCGCGGCGAGGTGCGCGAAGCCCGGCGCCCTGATTTTGCAGCGATATGGCTTATTGGTGCCATCCGACACGAGATAAACGCCGAACTCTCCCTTCGGCGCCTCGACCGCGCAATAGACTTCGCCGGCCGGCACATGGAAGCCTTCGGTGTGAAGCTTGAAGAAATTGATCAAAGCCTCCATCGAACGCTTCATTTCCGCGCGGGAGGGGGGCACGACTTTGCCATCCTTCGCCGCGACCGGCCCCTTGCCCTCCAGAGCGGAGAGCTTTTCGACGCATTGCTTCATGATTTTGACCGACTGGCGCATCTCTTCCATGCGAATAACTTGCCGGTCGTAATTGTCGCCGTGGCGGCCGACCGGAATATCGAACTCCATCTCCTCGTAGCATTCATAGGGCTGCGCCTTGCGCAGATCCCATGGCGCGCCGGAGCCGCGCACCATGACGCCGGAAAAGCCCCGGCGCCAGCACTCCTCCAGGCTGACCACGCCGATATCGACATTGCGCTGCTTAAAGATGCGGTTCTCGATGAACAGGGTCTGCAAATCGTCGCAGACTTTTAAGAAAGGGCCGCACCAGGCGCCGATGTCGTCTATCAACTGTTGGGGCACATCCATATGCACGCCGCCGGGGCGGAAATAATTGGCATGCAGGCGGGCGCCGGACGCGCGCTCGTAGAAAACCATAAGCTTCTCGCGTTCCTCGAACCCCCACAACGGCGGCGTCAAGGCGCCAACGTCCAGAGCCTGCGTCGTGATACAGAGAAGATGCGACAGAATCCGGCCGATTTCGCAAAACAGAACGCGCAGCAGCTGGCCGCGCCGCGGCACTTCAAGGCCGAGCAATTTCTCGATGGCGAGGCAGAAGACGTGTTCCTGATTCATCGGCGCGACATAATCGAGCCGGTCGAAATAAGGTATGTTCTGCAAATAGGTGCGCGCCTCCATCAGCTTTTCGGTGCCGCGATGGAGGAAACCGATATGCGGGTCGACGCGCTCGACGACTTCGCCGTCGAGTTCGAGAACGAGCCGCAAGACGCCGTGCGAGGCGGGATGCTGCGGACCCCAATTAAGCGCAAAAGTACGGACCGGAGTTTCGCTCATGGCGGTGCCTCGTCACTCATGTCAGTCAAATCTTCGGGCCGTGCTCAGTGCGGGTTGTCCTTGGCTTTTTCATCGCCAGGCAACATGTAATCGATCGCGCCCTCCCACGGTGACAAAAAGTCGAACGAGCGAAATTCCTGGGGGAGCTGGACAGGCTCGTAGACGACACGCTTCTGCTGATCGTCGTACCGGACCTCGACGTAGCCAGTCATCGGAAAATCCTTGCGCAAGGGGTGGCCGTCGAAGCCGTAATCGGTCAACAAGCGCCGCAAGTCTGGATGGCCTGTAAAAAGCACTCCGAAAAGATCGTAGGCCTCGCGCTCGAACCAATTGGCGGCGGGATAAAGACCGGTGAGCGAGGCGACCGGCGTGGACTCGTCGGTCGCGACCTTGAGACGGATGCGGCGATTGTGTTTGGGGGAGAGAAGATGGGTGACGACATCGAAGCGCTTTTCGCGAACCGGATAATCGACGGCCGTGAGATCGATGAAGGACACGAAGAGACAAGCCGGATCGTCGCGGAGAAAGGTCACGGTCTCGATGAGGCGGCCGGGCTCGACCGTCAAGGTCAATTCGCCATAGGCGGTCGAAATCCCGCTGATGGCGCCGGGCAGAGCCGCCGCTATTGCCTCGCCAAGTTGTTGCAGGCTACCGTCCATCTCGACTCTATCCACATACGCGTTTAAGATCCAATTCGCGTTTAAGGTGCCGCGCGAGCGTATTTGTTCCAACCCGTTTCTTGCCGAATGCCGGAATCCGATTTGTCCGGAAAAAGTCTTACCGCTCGATCGTGCCGGTGCGGCGGATCTTCTTTTGGAGGAGCAATATGCCATAAAGGAGCGCTTCCGCCGAAGGCGGGCAGCCGGGGACGTAGATATCGACGGGCACGATCCGGTCGCAGCCGCGCACGACCGAATAGGAATAGTGGTAATAGCCGCCGCCGTTGGCGCAGGAGCCCATCGAGATCACATAACGCGGCTCCGGCATCTGATCGTAGACCTTGCGCAGGGCGGGCGCCATTTTGTTGCAGAGCGTGCCGGCGACGATCATCACGTCGGATTGACGCGGCGAGCCGCGCGGCGCGAAGCCGAAACGCTCGACATCGTAGCGCGGCATCGCGACCTGCATCATTTCGATGGCGCAGCAGGCAAGCCCGAAGGTCATCCACATGAGCGAACCGGTGCGCGCCCAGTTGATGAGATCGTCCGCCGTGGTGACGAGAAATCCCTTGTCGGCGAGGCGATCGTTAAGCGAAAGAAAATAAGGGTCCGCCGCCCGCGCGATATCTGGTTGTGGCAGGTTCAATCCCATTCGAGCGCTCCCTTCTTCCATTCGTAGGCGAAGCCGATGGTCAGAACGCCAAGAAAGATCATCATCGACCAGAAGCCGAAAGGCCCGGCTTCGCGGAAAGCCACCGCCCAGGGAAACAGAAATGCGACCTCGAGATCGAAAATGATGAAAAGCAGCGACACGAGATAAAAGCGCACGTCGAATTGCATGCGGGCGTCGTCGAAGGCATTGAACCCGCATTCATAGGCGGAAAGCTTTTCCGGATCCGGCGCCTTGAAGGCGACAAGGAAGGGGACAAGCAACAAGGCGCCCGAAATTGCGGCGGCAACCGCCATGAAGACCGCGAGCGGCAAATATTGATCGAGAAGGGTCGGCATGACTAGGCTCGGTCGAGTGGGATCGGGGAGATAAGGGCCACGGACCCCTGCTTCAAGCGATCGGTACCGCAGTGCAACGAACCGCGCAAGATATTGTTTGAAATTAGCCGAAGCGGGACTTTTTCCGTCCGCCCTTTAGTTGCTCGTTTGCAATCGTCAGCGGCTTCATTCCGCCCCTGGGTATATCACACCCCCGCACAGGCAGAGCGCCAAGTCGCTTAATCCAGTGACCACTAAATCGCAGGAAGGTCAAGAAGCCGGTCGGTGGAGAAGAGCCGAAGCTGACCAGGGCGTTGCCGAACAGAGGTTTTTGGATTGGTATGTCAGCTTGCCTGAATTTGCTCGCAACTGCCGTTTTTCTATGTCTGAATTTGAAGTCCGAATTTGAGGTGGCACTCAAGAGTCAAGGTAAGCATATATGTCCTGTGCTCTTGGAGTTAGGATGGCAACGGAAACGGATATGGTGCACAACCGGGCACTATCACCGGTATTGGCAGCGTCCCCTGCATTCGGAGTAGATTGTTTCCCGCAGCATTCAGCTATCGCGCTATAGAACATTATTTTCCTTAGACAGCCAAAGTAAAAGACTCCTCGTTATATCAGGATTTGTTAACCAAAGAGAAAATGTCATAATGCCATTAGGTAGGCGTACAAACGTCTACTACCACCACATCAATATGTATAGTAGCCAAACTCCAGCGATATATAGATTGCCACTATCTTTAAGCCTCCGGTTGAAATACCATAATATAAGTAACTCAACTACGATATAAAAATATACACTTGTCCAATTCTATCGTGCCGTTGTTTTTCCGCTATCCCGACTTGGCGCCGGGGCTGCGGGCGGGCGGCGCCCCGTCGCGCAACTCTCAAGTGGCCTGATCGGCCGCGCCTTAGAGCAGCACAAGACCCAATTCCATTGCCCAGACACTGCCCCCAAGCCACCACGAAAAGCTAGATTCCGATCTGTGCGCCCAACAGGGGATGAAATATTTAGAAAGGCACATACGCAAAAGCCGCAGCGGCTCCGAATAGCATCAAGGGGCATGGTCCGTATCCCCTCAGTCAAAGCGTTCGCTTGTTTGGACTTCCCCCCTCGAGGCGATACAATGTTTTGAGTTATACTCGGCAGCTATCGAAAAGCTTATAAGATAGCCCCTAACATCTAATTTTTTAAAATTTGCACGCCGGGCAAAAATCTATGAGCGATGATTGAATGCGCGTCTCCAGGGAAATCGATTCCCCCTTGGCCTGCCCAGACCAACAAATAATTCTTTGACTCTTCAATTAGTTACGGAAAACGTTGGCGGAAGGAGTGGGATTCGAACCCACGGTGGGCTTGCGTCCACGGCGGTTTTCAAGACCGCTGCCTTAAACCGCTCGGCCATCCTTCCGCGAAAAGACAAGACTTGTATCCAGATATGCGGCGCCAAGAGGCAACAGCCTTATTGCCCTTATCCCGCCGCAACGTCCAGGCCAAAACGATATTTCTAGCTTGGCGATCTTGCTCTCGAGCGCTTGCCCGTCAAAAGGACCCATATGATCGGCAACGGATCGCTGAAAATCAAAGAATTGAAGCCTCGATCGGGATCTTGAAATAACGTCGGCCGTTCGACTCGGGCGGCGGCAGTTCGCCGGCGCGCATATTGACCTGCAGCGATGGCAGAAAAAGCCTCGGCGTATCGAGCGTTGCATCGCGCGCGGTACGCCGCGCGACGAACTCGTCTTCGGTGACGCCGTCATGGGCATGGACGTTTTGCGCCCGCTCTTTGGCGACGGTCGTCTCGCAGGCGTAGGCGCGCCCGCCCGGGGCATAGTCGTGGCACATGAAGAGCCGGGTTTGCGGCGGCAATTCCAGAAGCCGCTGGATGGAACGATAAAGCGCCCGCGCATCGCCGCCAGGGAAATCGCATCGCGCCGTTCCATAGTCCGGCATGAA
>DASYNQ010000052.1:0-10127 GCA_036008425.1 Methylocella sp.
GGGCAGCAGGGAAATCGTCTTGATATCGACCCTTTTCCAACGCAGGTCGGGAGTGGTGATGACGCTTATGCCCTTGCGCGCGGTAATCTCGCTTTTTTCAGGATCGACCTGACGCGCCGTGACGACGAGGCCAGGACGCACGGGCGTCGGCGGAAAAACATGGTCGCGCGGCGCCACGCCCCGCGTTACCTGCACATAGACGAAGCCGTTCTCGACCCCGTTCCTCGCCATGATTTCGCGGACCACCACGGCGAGCGCGCCGGCCCGCACAGGCGGGGCGATCTGCAATTCCGCGAGCGAATAGGCGAGCCGCTCGAAATGGCGTTTCTCGTCGATCAAGGCGCCGCGAAAGACTTCGCACACTTCATAGACGCCATCGGCGAATTGGTAGCCGCGGTCGTCGATATGAACCATGGCGTCGCGGTGCACGACATAGCGGCCATTGACATAAGCTACCCTGCTCATGCGTGCTCTCGCGATTTCGACGAAGATGAAAGAGCCACGGTTCGCTCAGCCCCAGGAAAGTGGCCGCCGCCGTGAAGCATGAGAGAGAGTTCGGTCTCGTGAATTTATGCGAACGTCACGGATTTGCGGTAGCGTAATGCCGGTTGTGGTGGCGCGCGTCAAGCCGCTTTCGCCCATTGTCATCCACGATGGCGCCGCCTTTACCACGCCGGCCTTGGCGGCGTCTGCCTTCGCCGGACGCCCAACCTCACGGAGCGCGGCGCGCGGACAGTTTTCAAATTTTAGTGGTTCACCTCCGGCATTTTTCTGGTTATGTTGGCGGGAAGGTAGTCGTCCGTGTTCGCGCATTCACGCAAGCTTGGCGAAAAAGAACGGCGGGGAGGATACAATGCAACTTTCGCGCGGGAAGTTGGCAGCTAGTTTCGCGGCTGTGATACTTGGAGGAGTCCTGCTCGCGCTGTTGGGGGTGGCGTTCACTTCCTCCGACAATCCACCAACGGCGCCGGCTACTCCCACGCCGGCTACTCCCACGGCGGCTACTCCCGCGCCGGCTACTTCCGGACTTGCTACTCCCGAGAAGCAAGCGCCGCTTAAACCCGCCCTGCCCCTTGGCATTTCGCCGCAACTCTATGCCTTGGCCGTGCCGCCGGGACGCGAGCCGACGGCGCAACTTGCCGCTCTCGGCGAAAAATTGTTTAAGGACAAGCGCCTTTCGATCGATGACTCGGTCGCATGTGAAACCTGCCACGATCCCACTAAGGGATTTACCGATCATCGCGGCAACAGCGCGACGTCCGCGGGCGTCCAAGACCAGCATGGCCAGCGCAATGCGCCGACCGTGTTGAACGCGATGTTTCAAGCGTCGCAATTTTGGGATGGCCGCGCGCCCGCGCTCGAGGATCAGGCCAAGCTTCCGATCCTCAATCCGATCGAAATGGGCCAAAAGACCCCCGGCGCTCTCGTCGCAAAGGTGGCTAGGATCCAGGAATATTCGGACGCGTTCAAATTGCTCTTGGGGCACGATCCCACTTACGAAGATATCGCGGCCGCGATCGCCGCTTTCGAGCGGACGCAATATTCCGCCAATTCGCCGTTCGATCGCTTCCTGGCTGGGGACCCCCAGGCCGTCAGCGAGGCGGCGCGGCGTGGCTGGGCGTTGTTCCAAGGCAAGGGGCGCTGCAGCTCCTGCCACGCCTTCAACGCGGTGTCGCCGCTGTTCTCCGACCAGAAGTTTCACAATATCGGGATCGCCGCGCACAAGCAAAATTTTGCCGAACTCGCCCGGAAGGCGCTTGGCATCCTGAAGACCGGCGATACGAAGCAGATCGACGAACTTGCCTTGCAGACAAGCTATTCCGAGCTCGGCCGCTTCCTGGTGACCAAAAACCCGGCCGATATCGGCGCCTTCAAGAGCGAGACCCTCCGCAATATTGGAATCACCGGGCCCTACATGCACGATGGCTCTCTCGCGACCCTTTGGGACGTGATGGACCATTACAACAAGGGCGGGGTCGCAAATCCGTTTCTCGACGGCGGCATGCAGCGTCTTGCGTTGAGCGAAGCCGAAATCGACGATCTTGTTGCCTTCCTCTTCACCCTCACCGACGACCGCTTCGCCGAATTCAACAAGGCGGAGATGGCCCGGCAAACATCGCTCAAAACCAACCGCCCGCAGCGTGAAACCGAAATCGCCGAAGGCAGGAAGGGAGATCTTGGCGATGCCGGGATCACTCCGGATCTGCGCAATCCAGCGTCGATCGGCGCTTATTAGGGTATGATCTTCGAAGGTCAAGAGGTGGGACGAAAAGATAGACGGCAAAAATGTTTCACGTGAAACATTTTCGCCAGGGGAGCAAAGTCATGGCGCACAAGAGCATCGAGACCAAGTATTACGAGGAGCGCGCCTCATTTTTCGAGGACCTTGCGCGGATGGGCGCGCTCTCCCGGCGTGGCTTTCTCCAAATTGCCGGAGTTTCCGCCGGGCTCGCCGCCGCGAAGGGGCTGATCGTCCCGCAGAGCTTCCAGCTGATCGAGATCGCGCAAGCGGCGGAGACCGCAACGCCTGGCTTTACCATCGCCTATATCTCCGACACCCATCTTTACACGCGCAATGTGAACGACCGTTTCATACGGTCCGCCGTGAAAGCGGTGGAAGAGGTCAACGCGCTCGACCCACAGCCCGACTTTGTTCTCTTCGGCGGCGATCTAGCCCAACTCGGCCGCGGCGAGGAACTCGATCTCGGCGCCCAGATTTTGAAGGATCTCAAGGCTCCCCTAAAAATGATGGTCGGCGAGCACGACTGGTTCCTCGATTTGGGCGAGCATTGGCGGTCCTTGTTCGGGCCCTCCCAATATTCGTTCGACCACAAGGGCGTTCATTTCGTGACTCTGATGAGCGTTCAGGAAAAGGATTTTTGGACCGCGCGGGGTATGACTCCAGAGGAGAGGATGCACACCGTCGCCGGGCTCGACAACGGCATCCAGTCGCGCTTCGAGGTCGGCCCGGAAGGGCGTCAATGGCTGCAAAACGATCTCGCGGCAATCGACAAAAAGACGCCCATCGTCATTTTCTCCCACTCGCCCCTTTACAAATATTACCGCAATTGGAATTTCTGGACGGAGGACGCCGATGAAGTCCAGGCAATTCTCGCCAGATTCGATACGGTGTCCGTGATTCACGGCCACACCCATCAGCTTCTCCTGAACCGCCTTGGCAACATCAGCTTCTATGGGCTGCTCTCGACCGCATGGCCATGGCCGTACGCCCCCGAGGGACTGCCGAAGCTCACCGTCCAAATGAACCGCGCCGACCCCTTCAACGCCTTCGACGGCTGCGGCAATGGTCAACTCAACGTGCTGGCGTCGGGCATGATCGACAAGGTTTATAATCTTTGGAACCGCAACCCCGTCACTGTGCGGGCAAATTATCTTTCGTCGAACGGCGCCAACGATCGCCCGCCAGCGACAACGCTCGCCAGCTACTGAGGGACACGATCATGCGCCTTTCCTACCATCTCGCACTCGCTCTTTCCCTCGCGGCAGGCCCCGCGCTCGCCGGAAACGATCCGCCGCGCCATCAGCTGCGAGCATCGGCGGACGGCAATCTGGTTATTGGTCTCTGCGACGGCGAAACCTCGATCGAAGTGAAAGGCCTCAAGCCCGGCGACCAAATGACGCGCGAGCAAGGGCAGCAAATTGCCGACGCGCTGATGACGGGATGGCGGCAAAAGCATCCCGAGGCTAAATGGGTCGCCGCGGCCGAACCACCAACGGAGGCCCAGCTGCCGGGCGTCAAGGCTCCTGCCGAGAAACAGTTCCAGACTTACGGCGCCTTTTCCGAGCGCGACCGCCGGATTTGGCAAGAGTCGACCGATCGCTTGGTCGCGGAAGGCAAACGCATTTTTCACGACGCCAAGGCGCTTGGCGGCACCAATGCCATATCCTGCGACATGTGCCATCCGGACGCCTCCAACACCCATCCCGAAACCTATCCCAAGTTTCAGGTGCAGTTGGGACGCGTCGCTCTGCTCCGCGATATGATCAACTGGTGCATCGAAAATCCGGTGCGCGGCAAACCTTTCGCGGACGACGATCCGCGGCTTAAGGCTCTCGAGGCCTATATCCTCGCGCAACGGAAGGGGGTCGCGCTCGACTACGGCAAGCACTGAGTTTTGCCGCTGCGCACGCGAGTTGGCGCGTCAAGGGGCTGGAGCACGTCCTGATCGAAAAAGTCGAGCAACTTTTTCGGGACATGCCCCAGCGATCAGATTGGAACACAAACCCGTCCGACCAGCGCTGAACTTAACATGCAACTTAAAGCACCGGACGGGCGGACCAAGTGAATGTCCACGATGGGCGCAGCCATAACTCTGCGGACATTGTCGCCGTTGGTACTGATCAAGTCTGGGTCCAATTCACGATTTGAGTTGCTATTTTATATTGCCGTTCAGTTTGTTAGGGAAGAAGCCAAAGTTGGAAGCGGCGCCGCCTAGATAGACGATATTGAGGACCTGCGTCGTAGTGCGGCTGAACGCGATAGCGTTCTGGTCGGCAGGAACGATATTGGCGCGGTCGTTCAGCACGATGCCCTGGTCATCGTTCGCGCCCGACGCCTTTGCGCGCAGGTCCGAAATCTTCTGAACCGGTTGGAACAATTCGCGTTGGTAAAGAAGTGTGCGGATTTCACTCGCGTGATAAGCCTCGACCGCGAGGATACCGGCGGCGGCGGAGAGATAGTTCTTGTTACTGAGTAGCGGCGCGGCGCCGTGATAGGCGGTGACGCCGACGTCTTCGAAGACGAACGCTCCCAGCAGAAAGTTTCTCTGATTTTTGAAGGGATCGAACGTGTCATTCTGAATGATGATTCCGGCTAATCTCGCCAATGTCGCAAAGCTCGTTTTCAGATCAATCTGTGGTTCGGCAACCGCTAAGGTACCGAGCGCCGAGCGCAGGAATTTCACATGCGCTTTCTCATCCTCCGCAATCTCGTGCGCAAATTTCTCCAAGGTAGGATTTTCGAACGGCACTTTGCTACCACCTACCACTATCCCCTTGGTGCCGACGCCGGTGGTGTCCCCGCTGGGCAGCCCTCGGCCGGTTACAGCCCGAAGATAGTATTCAGCCTCCAAATATTCCAAATTGAGCGCAAAATTGAGGATATCGACGTCGCTGACCGCTGCAAGGGCCGGCTGTGGAAACCCTGCGGTGAGCGCTCCCGCGGCGGCGGCGGCAAACCCGACGCCTTTCACCAAGCGCCTTCGATCCATCGGCTGAGCAAACGTGTCGGTCTTGTCGTTAGAGTCTTTCGCATCCATTGGAATGGTTCCTTCTGCCGAATTGTCAGATGTGAGGAGTTCGACTTACCGTGAGGCGACCCGAGCGTGGACGTGCCGCATGGTGCATACGGCGCGCGAGCCGGAAAAGTTTCGGCCGTCGGTCACAAACGATTGATATTGGAATTGGCGCCGAAATCGCGCCGCCCGCCCGAAAGATGCGGCATGAGGCAAAGGCGCCTTCAGCCGGGGCGAAAACGCAGCCGCAGCTTTGCCGCGAGGGCGCGCGCGTTCCGCTTGAGCTTCACGGAAAATGCCCAGACCCGCGTTGCCCGCGCCCATGCGAGAAGATGATCGCGAATGCCGGTCAACCAATCCATGAGTATGGCGAACCAAGGAATCGTTTTGAGTTTCGCCCGCCCCGCGTGATAAATCCGCTCCACCACGACGAGGCTCACGAGATAAGCCATCGAAATCGTAACGAGGCCGGTCGCGACTTGTCCTTTCGTCATCAAATACAAGGCATAGATTTTGGCGGGTTCCGCGAAGGCGAACGGAATGGCGAGCAAAACAAGGATCGCGTAGGGCGGCAGGGCGGCGACAATGTCTTGCAGCCGAATGACAAACCGGAGTCTTGCCACCCATCTGAGCAATGGCCGGACCACCGGCGTGACGATGCCGTCGAGAACAACATAGAGGACAACAACGGCCTTGGCCGGCAAGAGGAGCAAGCGACGCAAGCTGGAATTTTCATCTGTTCTGGCCAAGAATACCGTTCCTCTTTGGCCGCGGAATTTAAGTGCGGCGTCAACTACGGTTCCGGAGTCCCCCGGGATGATCGTGACGCATCCTTATCTTCGGCATGTAGCAGGCGGCGGCCTCCGCCATAAGAAAGCCTGAGAAAGACCGTTTTCGGGCATGTCACGAAAAGCGGCGACCCGGACACGACCGACAGGGCCCTGGCGGGGCCGGCGCATCCAAGACAATCGGCCGGGCAAAACTCGCAGTGGCCAATTTCGAACCGGCGATCGATCCTCCGCGCGGCTTCAACGCAGGGGAACGCCGCGTCGTCGCCTTGCCCAGCGGCGGCAAGAACCTTACGGAAAGTTCCGCGACGCTCTCGACCGGCTACAAGACGGCGGCGAATATTCTTCCCGCGGCAAAGCTGAAGTTGCACCCCGTCCTCACCCTCGTCGAATTCCCGATCGAATAGAACAGAATGCCGTGATGCCGCGCAACCGCGCCCGCCTACTGCACCCTCTGGGAACTTGGGCGCGTTCTACTCTTTTATGCCGCCCGTTATACTCCCCCCGGCCGCGCCATCATTAAGACCGCCGGTCCCAGCGCGGGTCGTACCCAAGATACCGCCAGTCCCCACTCCCGTGGTAATGCCGCCGGTCCCGGCGCTGTGGCCTGCCGCCCCCCCTCCGGTCCTAGTGCCGGTCCCGGCGCCTGCCGCCCCCGGTCCGTTGACAATGCCGGTGCCGGGGACGCCCGCACCCGGGATGACGACGACGGCCCCACGAGCCTGGGCGTGAGCGGCAATCGAGGAACCGCCAACAAAAGCCGCCACCACGGCCAGGGTCAATGGATACCGCATTTGTCTCTCCCGTAATGTTGGCCGGTACCACAGCTTTAGCACAGGCATTAGAAGAAATCACCATAGCATTAGAGCATGATCCGCGAAAGCGGAAACCGCTGCCGCTCTTAAGTGGAGCCAAGGCCGCGACTGTGGGTTAACGGCCCTTAACGCGAAAGTGGCGGCCCAGCGCGGACCGTGCGCCGGCGAAGCCCTCACTCCATCCGGAAATGCTTCGATAGTTTCAGCCCCTGGCCCTGGTAATTCGAGACCGCGCTCGCGCCGTAAAGGAGTTGCGGCGGCTCGGCCATTTTCTCATAAACGAGGCGTCCAATCATTTGCCCGTCCTCCAGAAAGAAGGGAACCTCGTAACCGCGGACTTCGAGAACCGCGCGGGCGGAGGGACGATTGTCCCGCGAAGCGCCGAAGCCAGGATCGAAAAAGCCTGCATAATGCACCCGGAATGCCCCCATCGCGGCGTCGATCGCAACCATTTCGGCGGCAAGATCGGGAGGGATTTGGAGCCTTTCCTTGGAGGCGAGAATGTAGAACTCGTCTGGGTCGAGGATCAGCCTTTTGTCCGGTCGCGCCCTGATCTGCACCCAGTAATCGGCGGCGTTATAGTCACCCCGATCCACATCGAGGATATCCGCGTGTTTCTGGGCTTTGTATCCGATCACCCCGTCGGCCGGTTCGGCGCCCAAGCCAACCCGTACTACGAGCCCATTCCGCCACAGTTGCAAATCGCCATCGACGAGCGGCATTTTTTCATGACGCTCGCGCAGCTCCTTCTCCTCGATTCCGAAACCGGTGCGCCCGAGCTGCTGCGAGTTCAATCGACGGAAACGGATCTGATTGAGCTTCGAGCCCTTGCGCACCCGCACGCTAAAACTGCGCGGCGAGACTTCGGCGTAGAGACGCCCTTCATAGCCTCGTGCCACACGGTCGAACACGTCCGATTTGTCGGTGATGAGGCGGGTAAAAATATCGAGGCGGCCGGTCGAGCTTTTCGGGTTGGCGATCGCCGAAATACTGTCCGGCAGATTCAAATGCTCTATAAGTGGGATGACATAGACGCAACGGCGTTCGAGCACGGCGCCATTGCCGTCGATGTTGATTTCGTCGTCGGCGCTCTTGAGGGCATCGAAACGCTCGCCGACCGAGTGGTCCTTGCCGGGCAAGAAACTCGCCCGCACCCTGTAGGCACGCGCGCCTAAGCGCAGGTCCAGGCTCGCCGGCTGAAACTGCTCGCTCTCGATCTCGCCTTCGGCCTGAATCATCTTGCGCCGCGCCATCAGCTCGATTTTTTCGCGCGGAAGCAGGCCGAACTGCGTGCCGAACTCGTTGGCGCCCAGGAGCGGCGCCGCACCGCTGGCGTGTTCCGGCCCGGCGAAAAGGGAGAGCGGCTGGACAGTCATGAACGTTTTCGAACGCCTCGCTCGAATGGGATTTTAATGGCGTCTTAGGACGAAATGAAGCACCCGTCGCGATGCTTCTTCTAAAATCCCCGCTGTCCACCGGGTTGAGATATGCTACATCGAGGGTTAAACAATCCGGAGCCCTCTTGGGCCATAGGGCCGCAATGGATGTGGTGCGGTCGCCGCTTGCCGTGCGGTCCCCTATCCTATCGGCCGTGACAAGGAGACCGGGATGAGCGCTCGCGGGCAAAAGCCCGACATTAAAACCCTGCATCCGGCGACCCAGCTCGTCCATGGCGGCACGACGCGGTCGCAGTTCGGCGAGACCTCCGAGGCCCTGTTTCTGACCCAGGGCTACGCCTACCCGGACATGGAAACGGCCGAGGCGCGGATGAAGGGCGCCGAGCCCGGCTATGTCTACTCGCGCTATTCCAATCCGACCGTTGACATGTTCCAGCAGCGGATGGCCTTGCTCGAAGGGGCGGAGGCGGCGCGCGCGACGGCGAGCGGCATGGCCGCGGTCACGACGGCGCTAATGGCGCAGCTCCGGGCCGGGGACCATGTGGTCGCCGCCCGCGCCATGTTTGGCGCCTGTCTTTACGTGGTCGAGGATTTGCTGCCGCGCTTCGGCGTTCCCTCGACTCTTGTCGATGGCGCGGATCTTTGCCAATGGCGCGCGGCGATGCGGCCCGAAACAAAGCTTTTGTTTCTCGAAACGCCGACCAATCCCTGTCTTGAAGTCTATGATATCGCGGCCATCGCGGCGATCGCGCATGAACATGGCGCGCGCCTTGTCGTCGACAATGTTTTCGCGACGCCAATTTTGCAAAAGCCGCTCGCGCTTGGAGCCGATTGCGTCGTCTATTCGGCGACGAAGCATATCGACGGGCATGGCAGGTGTCTCGGCGGCATCATTCTCGGCAGCCGCGAGCTCATCGAAAACGAGGTTCACCCTTTTTATAAGCAGACCGGCCCGTGCCTGTCGCCCTTCAACGCCTGGGTTTTCCTGAAATCGCTCGAAACCCTTGCCTTGCGCGTTCGCCAGCAGACGGAAACCGCCGAACGGATCGCCGAATTCCTGGGCGGCCACCGCCACATTCTGAGGGTTCTCTACCCTGGCCGCCCAGATCATCCCCAGGCCGATATCGTCAAGCGGCAAATGTCGGGCGGCGGCACGCTTGTGGCGTTCGAGGTCAGAGGCGGCAAGCCGGCGGCCTTTGCTTTTGCAAATCGGCTTTCCCTCATTGTCATTGCCAATAATCTGGGCGATGCGAAAAGCCTCATCACCCATCCGGCGACCACGACGCATCAAAGGCTGACGCCAGAGGCACGGGCCGAGTTGGGGGTTACGGAGGGGCATTTGCGCCTCTCGGCCGGGCTCGAAGACGCCGGCGATCTCATCGCGGATTTGGACGCCGCGCTCGCGGTGCTTGACCGCCAGGATCTCGCCGCCGAGTGATGCGCATTGCGTCGCGGGCCGGCAGCCGGAAATGTTCCAGTTTGAATTTCTGCTTAAGCGGACGTTCCGTATGCTGTCAACGGCGCCGCCGCCGATAATCTTCAGCAGGCATTGCATCACGAATACCGGTTCGTTCTGCACAGCCGGTTTTGATTAGCAAGGATTATCGCGCATCAGCGCGATGTCTATATCGGCGTCATCACACGCATTGGAGCTTTCCCATGACTGACAGAAATGCCGCCGGCGTCTTCCCTCTTGGCGATCAAACCGTGAGCCGCCTGGGCTATGGTGCAATGCAGCTTGCCGGCCCCGGCGTGTTCGGCCCGCCCAAGGACCACGGCGCCGCACTCGCCGTGCTGCGCGAGGCGGTGGCGAACGGGGTTGACCATATCGACACGAGTGACTTCTACGGGCCGCACGTCACCAACCGTCTC
>DASYNQ010000053.1:0-4330 GCA_036008425.1 Methylocella sp.
GTCCAGTCGAACTACAGCGTCCATGCCGACATTTCCGGCGGCGATGCCGCGATGCGCGATTGCTGCCGGTTTCATTTCGGCTTCACGGTTCCCTATGTGACGCATCAAGGCGCCGCGCGGGTCATCGAGGCGGTGGCGCGATCGGGCGGCGACCTCGGCATGGTGCGGGCGGGAGCGCCGGCGGGTCCTTGGTGGCGCGGACTAGCCGCTCCGGATGCGCCCAAGATCATCGCCAGGCTGCCTTTCGTCGAGCGCCCGGACCACCCGGCCGGAATGCCCGTGTTCGTCATCGCCCAGCCTCTCGCCGAGGCGGCGGCGCGCGATGTCGTTCTCTATGACGTGACGATCGCCCGTGGCGCGAGCGATTTCGCTCCGAGTTTTGCCGCGCGGCGGCTTGAGGTTCTTGGCCAATTTAAAGATGGGTCCGAGCTTTCTTTGATGATCGCGACGCATGCCGGGCTTGATGATTTGCGCGAAACCCTTGTTCGCGCCGGCGCCGTCGAACCACGGATCGCCGAAATCGGCAGCCACGCCGCGCGCTTCGATTTGAGTGAGGTCCAAAACCTGGCGGCGCAATGATTTTGTTCCGGAGTTTGCCTATGACAAAAATCGCCATGTCCGGGGCCGAGGCAAGGCCGCGCCCGCGCCCAGCTATTTTTGACATCGACCCTTATGTTCCAGGCGAAAGCGCTGCGCCGGGCTCGCCCAAGGTATTTAAGCTTTCGGCGAATGAGACGCCGCTCGGTCCGTCGCCCCGCACGCGAGAAGCTCTTCGTGCCTTTGCCAATCGTCTCCAGGATTATCCGGACGGCGCCGCCACGGACTTGCGCGAGGCGCTTGGCGCAAAACACGGGCTCGATCCGGCCAGACTCGTCTGCGGCACGGGCTCGGACGAAATCCTTCACCTCCTCGCCGCTGCCTACGTCGGTCCGGGCGACGAAGGGGTTTTCACGCAGCATGGTTTTCTCGTCTACAAGATCGCCATTCTCGCGGCGGGCGGGGTTCCAATCGTCGCGGCGGAAAAGAATCTGACCGCCGATACTGATTGTATCCTCGCCAAGGTTGGCCCGAGGACCAAGATGGTCTTCCTCGCCAATCCAAACAATCCGACCGGCACTTATCTGCCCTTTGCCGAGGTGAAGCGGCTCGCCCAAAAGCTGCCCGCTCATGTCCTCTTTGTTCTCGACGCGGCCTATGCCGAATATGTGACCCGCGCCGATTATTCGTCCGGCCTGGAGCTTGTCTCGGCCCGCGAAAATGTCGTGATGACGCGCACTTTCTCGAAGATTTACGGTCTTGCCGGGATCAGGCTCGGCTGGTGTTATGCGCCGCCCGAAGTGTGCGACGCGATCAATCGCATTCGCGGGCCTTTTAACACCAATGGCGCGGCCATCGCGGCCGGGGTCGCGGCACTGGACGACACCGCCCATATCGGCAAGTCCGTCGCCCATAATGAGACTTGGCTCCCTTGGCTGACGCGAGAAATCTCCGCGCTCGGGATCAAGGTCACGCCAAGCGTTTGCAACTTTTTGCTTTTGCATTTCGCCGGCGAGACGCAAGCGCGGGCAGCGGACCGCTTCCTCTTGGAGCGGGGGTTGATCCTGCGCGCTGTCGGCGCCTACGGGCTGCCGCAATGCCTGCGGCTCACCGTCGGCACGGAGGAAGCGAACCATCTCGTTGTCGAGGCCTTCAAGGACTTCGTCAAGCCTGAAGGCCCCGCGCGTGCCTGACGGTCTCGGGGGTCCTTTGAGCGAGCCTTTGTTCCAACGCCTTTCCCTCATCGGCATGGGCCTGATCGGCTCGTCCCTGGCGCGGGTTTGCCGGCGCAAGAAGCTTGCGCGCGAGATCATTGCCACGGACACATCAAGCGCCGTTCGCGCAAAAGTGACCGAGCTTGCGCTCGCCGATCACATCGCGGAGACGGCGGCTGCCGCGGTCGAGGCGGCCGATCTCGTCATTCTCTGCGCTCCTGTGGGCGTCATGGGCGCGATCGCACGGGAAATTGGGCCGCGCCTTAAGCCCGGCGCGATCGTGTCCGATGTTGGGTCGGTCAAGGCCTCGATCATCAGGGCGGTCGCGCCGCACCTGCCCGCCATGGTCCATTTCGTCCCGTCGCATCCCGTGGCCGGTACCGAGCAATCTGGCCCGGAGGCAGGATTTTCGACGCTTTTTTTTAATCGCTGGACCATATTGACGCCGCCGGACGGGACCGATCTCAAGGCCGTGGCAAGGCTCGCGGCGTTTTGGATCGGTACCGGCGCATCTGTCGAAATCATGCAGCCCGCCCATCACGATCTGGTGCTCGCGATCACCAGCCATGTGCCGCATCTCATCGCCTACAATATCGTCGGCACCGCCGCCGATCTCGAGGAAGTCACGCGGTCCGAAGTCATAAAATTTTCCGCCGGGGGGTTTCGCGACTTCACCCGGATCGCCGCCTCCGACCCGACGATGTGGCGCGATATCTTCCTCAACAACAAGGAGGCGGTGCTCGAAATGCTCGGCCGTTTCAACGAGGACCTCAGCGTGCTTCAGCGCATGATCCGCAATGGCGACGCCGAAGGGCTGTTCGATCTCTTCACAAGAACCCGGGCAATCCGGCGCGGCATTATCGAGCAAGGCCAGGAAACCGCTGCTCCGGATTTCGGCCGCCGGGCGGGCGAGACGTGACGCATTCCCTTGCCCGGAGCTGCGGTTGCGGATCAATAGAGCGGTGGAATTTGGATCTGCGTGCGGACTGGGCCGATCGAAAGAAAGCCGTCGGAAAAGGTCAACGGCAGGTTAATGCGCCCCGTGCCGCCGCCATGGCCGCCGCCGAGCAGCCCCGAAAGAACCTGGCCAGCAGTGATGAGCGCCGGATCGACGCCCAATTGGCGAAAGGCCTTGTCAAGGCCGGCGAAACTGGCGTCGAGTTTGCCGTTCACCCGGTGCTGGCCGTCGAGATCGAGGCCGCCCGTGGCATCGAAGATAATATGACCGCTCGTCAGCCACCCTGTCGTGATATCGACATGTCCGTTCGCCGAGCGCCAATTTTCGAGAAAGTCCCGGAGCGTTTCCGCTCCGCGTAAATCGACTTGCGATATTCTGCCTCCGACCTGCAAGTCGATGGGAAGCTGCGTATCCAAAAGGCTGTTGAGCGCCGGAATCGAGCCCTGGTTGAACGTAAACATGAAATCATAGGCATGGTCGTGCCGGTCCCGCGCGAGAACGACATTGACATCGCCGGACGCTCCGTCCACCGGGCCAATCCCTCCCGCTTTTCCTTGCAGCCGGACCAGATCGCCGCTGAGAGTGACGCGATCGAGCGCGCCGGGCCGGCCCTCGAGATCGAGGAAAAGCTCTCCCCATTGCATCGTAATATCGAAAGTGCCGTCGCTGGTTTTCGCGGCAAACGGCGGCTCCAGTTGCGCAAGCACATTGCCGGTCCTCAGAAGCGGCGAAGTGGCGCGGAAGCCGCGCACGGCTCCGGTCAGTGTCTTGCCAAGGATTTCGCCTTGAAAGAGCAGGTTGGCGCAGGAAATCTCGACGGAAAACGGAAAGCCGCCGGTTTTCTGAGTGGGGCAGGACCACGCCCGGCCGAGCTGCGCCTCATGCGTCATCCAGGCCGTCACGGCGGCCGCGGTCTGGCGCGACTTGACATACCAGAATACCGGCCAGCCGATCACCCCCGCCATGACAACGGCGACGGGCGGCAGCAACCAGGAATAGGCGTTGAGGTGCTGCTTTGTCTCGGGGCCTTTGGACTGCATAAGGTGTTTTCTCCCATGGTTTCGATCAACCGATTGGTTCTTGTTATTGCACGCTGCTTCTAAAAGCTTTCCGGCTGCGCAGCCCCGCCGGAGCCAAAATGCGAAAGAGTTTGTAGTCATTGGCGCTTAAATCAGCGTTGACGATCCACTGTGGTGATCATCAATCCTGTTGCTCTCGTCGCGGCCTCGGCAAATCCAGACGCCGCATTTTTCCTTGCCTATTTGATGTCCCAGGCGGCAACCAAGATCTTTTTGGAACACTGCTTCGGAATTCTGTCGAAGTGTGAACCTCGCCCCGGTAGTGTTCCTGTTTGAATTTCAGCGATAGTTGGAAGGCTGACGTTGTGTATCGGCGAGCGGCGGCATTAATAGTGGATTTCCATTAATTTCGAGGGGTCAAAGCATGGCGCCGATTCACACCGGGAGCCCAAATTCAAACGGGGTGCCGTCGCGGGAGTGGTTGGAATTTGAAGGTGGCGTAATCTCCGCGTTGTTTCAACCAACCGACTCGGCGTTGGCGCGCCGATGGAGATCACGCCATGAAAACGGATACCACAAAAGGGACGACGGAAGCGGCCGAA